>JADGRS010000104.1 GCA_017880705.1 Burkholderiales bacterium | reverse complement strand
GCGGCGATGATGCACCTCGCGCGCAAGCACGGCATGCGCGTGGTCCCGGCGGGCGCCGAGACCGACGCCTATCTCGAGCTCGCGCCGTCTACGCCGCATTCGATCGTCACCGAGTGGATGCGCGACCAGCAGGCGCAGGCGATCCAGAACTTGCGCCGGAGCAATATCTTCGGGCGCGCGCTGATGGGAATCTTCCCCCTGCCCCGTTGAAGCTTCCCGGCTACCCGTGCTCGGGCCTCACGCAGCCTGGAGCCACAGGCCTTTCAGATACTCACCTTCCGGAAAGTGGATCGACACCGCGTGGTCGGGCGCCGCGCCCAGGTGCCGGCGGACCTGCAGGTCGGCCTTCGCATCGGCCGCCGCGCCCGCCACGATCTTCTGGAAGAGATCCGGGCTGACCGCGCCCGAGCACGAGAAGGTGAGCAGGTGCCCCCGGGGCGCGAGCAGCTTCATCGCCCAGAGGTTGATGTCCTTGTAGGCGCGCGCGGCGTTCGCCACGTGCTTCTCGGTCGGCGCGAACTTCGGCGGATCGAGGACGATCAGGCCGAACTTCCTTCCCTGGTCGCGAAACTTGCGAAGCTGCGCGAAGACGTCGGCCGCCAGCCAGTCCGCGCGCGCGGCATCGAGGCCGTTCAACGCGACGTTGCGCCTCGCGAGCGCGAGTGCCTCTTCCGAAGTATCGAGCGACATCACGTGTTTCGCGCCGCCCTTCAGCGCCGAGAGGCTGAAGCCGCCCGTGTAGCAGAACGCGTTGAGGACCTCGGCGCCCTGAGCGAGCGACCCGGCGAGCGCGCGATTGTCGCGCTGGTCGAGGTAGAAGCCGGTCTTCTGGCCCTTCGCGATGTCGACCTCGTAGGCGATGCCGTCCTCCTCGATGCGCACATGGCCCTGCGCATCGCCGATCAGCGCGCCGGTGCGCGAAGGCAACCCCTCGAGCGCGCGCACTTCCACGTCGCTGCGCTCGTAGACGCTCTTCGCGCCGGTGAGCTGCGTGAGGAGCGGCCCCCATATCGGGCGCCAGCGCTCGGCGCCCGCGGAGAGGATCTGCACGACGAGCGTGTCGGCGTAGCGATCGACCACGAGTCCCGGGAGGCCGTCGGACTCGCCGTGCACCAGGCGCATCGCGTCGCTTCGGGCGCGCACGTCTGCTCGCCGCGCGATCGCCGCCTCGATGCGCGCACGCATGAAAGGCTCGTCGATCCTGTCCTTCGGGTCGAACGACCAGGCGCGAGCGCTGATCTGCGAATCGCCGGAGAACGCGGCCCAGGCGAGGAAAGCGCCGTCGCGCGCGACGACCGAGACGGTCTCTCCCGGCTCGGGCTCGCCTTCGATGCGATCGATCGCACCCGAGAAGACCCACGGATGGCGATGGCGGACGGACTTGTCGCGTCCGGCCTTGAGGACGAGGCGGGAAGGTTCGGGATTCACGGGAGGAGGGAAACGCGGAGAAGCGTCATTTTACGATGAGTTCGCCCTCACCGCGAAAACTGGTGTCAGAGACCCGTAATTGGTGTCAGGTACGAATTTCAGATGCACCGGCTTGCCGGTGCCCCCCGCTGAAATTCGTACCTGACACCAATTACGCGGGAACGACGGTGACGGGCTGCACCTGGTTGCGGCCGTGGTGCTTGGCTTCGTAGAGCCAGTGGTCCGCCGCGTCGAGGACGCCCCGCGGATTCTCGAACGAGGTGCTCGAGGCGAGGCCCAGCGAGACGGTCACCCGCAGCTGCGGGTGGATCGACCTCCAGTCGTAGATCTCGACCGCGCGGCGCACGCGCTCGCAGATCTCGGTCGCGGAGCGGATGTCGAGCGCGCGGAAGACCAGCATGAACTCCTCGCCGCTGTAGCGGCCCGCGACGTCGCCGAGCCTGCAGTGGGACCGCAGGATCTCGCCCACGCAGCGCAGCACCTCGTCGCCCACCGCGTGCGAGAAGCGGTCGTTGATGCCCTTGAAGTGATCCACGTCGGCGAGCGCGATCGTGACGACCGTGCCACGCACCTGCGCCTCGCGCATGAGCGTGGCGAGGCGCTCGTCAAGCTGGCGGCGGTTCGCGAGCCCCGTGAGGGCGTCTTCCATCGCGAGGCGCCGGTAGCGCTCGGTCTCGCCGCTCGCCTGGTCGAGGCGGCGCCGCGCCGAAAGCGCCCGCGCGCGCCGCTCGGTGTCCTCGCGCTTCAGGCTCTGCTCGATCATGCCCGCGCGCCGCAGGCACGCGAGCGCCTCGGCAAGCTCACCCGCGGCCTCGTGGGCCTGCGAAAGATTGCGCAGCACGCGGGCGGTCTCGTCGCGCGAGCCCAGCGCCTCGAACATGTGCTGCGCCCGTTTCAGGAGCGCGACGCCGTCGGCATGCTGGCCGAGCTGGTGGCGGATCTCGCCGATGCACGCGAGGCCGTACGCCTCGATCCATTTGTCGTCGGAGTCGTGCGCGAGCTTGAGGAACTGGTCCGCGAGCCCCAGGGCCACCTCGGGCTGCGACATCGCCTGGTGCGCCTCGCCCATCGTCTGCAGGCAGAACGCTTCGAGGCGCTTGTAGCCGTATTGCCGCGCGATCGCGAGGGCGCGATCGAGAAGGCGCAGCGCGTTCTGCGCTTCGGCCCGGCAGCTCACCTCGTCCTGCGCGGCGCGATGCTGCAGCGCGCGCTGCACGTGCCCGAACGCGGCGTTGTTGAGGTCGAAGCCCGCTCCCTCGTTGTCGTCGGTCTCGCGCCTCAGGTCGAGCGCCTGGTCGAAGAGCTCGAGCGCCGCCGTGTGGTTGCCCAGCTGGATCTCGACGGCCCCGATGTTGGAGATCACCCGCGCCTGCCATTTGAGGTCGCCCGCGTCGCGAAAGCCCTTCAGCGCCGCGTCGTACATCTCGAGGGCGCGCCCGTAATCGGCAAGCTGGCGGTGGGTGATGCCCAGGAGATTGCAGCAGCGCGCCTCGCCCTCGGCGTTGCCCATCGCGCTGAAGAGCGACAGCGCCGTGCCTTGCGTCTCGAGCACCGCGGGATAGTCCGCCTGCGAATAGAGATTGCGCCCCAGGCAATAGAGCGCTTGGGCTTCGCCCGGCGTGTCGCCCGTGGCGCGCGCGAGCTCGATGGCCTCGCGCGCGAGCGCGGCCCCGCGCGCGGGCTCGCGCTCGTAGAGCTGCTCGGAAATCTCGTTCAGCAGCCGCACGCGCTCGTGCACCGGCAACGGCTCGTGCAGCCGCGTTTCGAGGTCCTTGAGCGATGCGATCTTCATCGACGACTTGCGACCTTCATAGTCTCGATGCGATCTTTCATCGACGGCACGCGATCTTCACAGCCGCCTGGCCGTATCCACGCCCGGCACGTCCTTCACCTGCCGCAGCACGCGCTGGATCGCATCGGCCGAGGCGACCTGCAGCGTGAAGCGCATGAACGCGTGGGCGCCGCGCGAGAGCGTGTTCACCGCGGTCACGTTGATGCGCTCGCGCGCGATCGCTTCCGAGATGTCGCGCAGCAGCCCCTGCCGGTCGACCGCGACGACCTCGATCTCCGCGGCAAACGGCGCCTCGCCGGTGGTCGTGCCCCAGTCCGCCGGCATGAGTCGGTCGCGCTGGCTCTCCGCGAGCCCCGTGATGTTCGGGCAATCGAGCCGGTGCACCATCACGCCGCGCGTGCGAGTGATGAAGCCGATGATGGGATCGGGAGGAACGGGCTTGCAGCACTTGGCCACCAGGGTCGCGATATTGTTCACGCCGAGGACCAGCACCCCCGACGAAGCCTTCGAGGGCGCGGGGGCGACCAGGGGCGCGAGCGGCGCCGGCGCGGGAGCGGATTCGCCGCGCACGGCGATCTCGACCTGGCGCGCCGTGACCTCGCCGCGCCCAAGCGCGGCGTAGAAGTCCTCGAGCTTCGGGAATCCGCTCGCGTGCGCGAGCTTCTCGTGGGATTCACCGGTGGAGCCGAGCCGCTGCAGCTCCTTGTCCAGGGCGCCGCGCCCTTCGGCCGCGTCCTTCGCGAAGTCCTCGTGGCGAAACCATTGCCGCACCTTGGCGAGCCCGCGCGAGCTCGCGAGGTATCCCGCCTGCGGCGAGAGCCAGTCGCGGGACGGACCGCCCTGCTTCGCCGCCATGATCTCGACGCGCTGCGCGTTCTGCAGCCGGTAGTTGAGCGGCACCATGTGGCCGTCGACCTTCGCGCCGCGGCAACGGTGGCCGAGGTCCGTGTGCACGTGGTACGCGAAATCGATCGGCGTCGCTCCCGCCGGAAGGTCCACCACGCGTCCCTGCGGGGTGAGGACGTAGATCGTGTCCTCGAACAGGTCGCGGCGCGATGTGTCGGCGCCGGGCTCGCCCTCGAGCACTTCCTTCTTCCACGCGAGCACCTGGCGCAGCCACGCGATCTTCGAGTCGAACGCCTTGTCGGCGCGGGAGCCTTCCTTGTAGCGCCAGTGCGCCGCGACGCCGTGCTCCGAGTGCTGGTGCATCTCCTCGGTGCGGATCTGGACCTCGAGCGTCTTGCCTTCCGGTCCGACCACGGCGGTGTGCAGCGACTTGTACTCGTTCGCCTTCGGCTGGGCGATGTAGTCGTCGAACTCGCCCTCGATGGGCGTCCACAGGTCGTGCACCACGCCGAGCACCGTGTAGCACTCGCGGATGTTGCCGACGATGACGCGCACCGCGCGGATGTCGTAGAGGCCCTCGAACGACACGTTCTTGCCGCGCATCTTCCGCCAGATCGAGTAGATGTGCTTGGGCCGGCCCTGGATCTTCGCGTGGATGCCCATCGCCGCGAGCTCCGCTTCGAGCTTCGCGACGACGCGCTGGATGTAGGCCTCGCGATCGTTGCGCTTCTCGTCGAGAAGCTGGGCGATCTTCTTGTAGAGCTCGGGCTCCGTGTAGCGGAAGGAGAAGTCCTCGAGCTCCCATTTCACATCGGAGACGCCCAGGCGGTTGGCGAGCGGGGCGAAGAGCTCGAGGGTCTGCCGACCGGCGGCGCGGCGCAGCGCCTCGTCGGCCCGGGTGAGCGAGCGCAGGTACACCACGCGCTCGGCGAGCTTGATCAGGACCACGCGCACGTCCTCGGCGATCGCGAGGAGCATCTTGCGCAGCTGCTCGAGGTCCACCCCGCTCGCGTTGAGGGATTCGATGCGGCCGGCGCGCGCGATGCCGCGCAGGAGGCCCGTGAGCTCCTCGCCGAACGCCGCCTGCACGGCGTCCAGGTCGAGCTCCCGCTCGGGGATCGCCTGGCTGATGAGCGCCGCGGCGATCGTCTCCGGATCGGCTCCCTGCACCAAGAGGAGGCGCGCCACGGCCACGGCGCGCTCGAACGGCTCCTCGCGGCCCGCGGCGCTGGAGGCGCCCCGCGCGAACTGCAGCGCGCGCGCCGGCAGCTCGGCATGGGGTGCGCCGAAGGCGGAGCGCAGCTCGCCTTCGAAGGGGGCGAGGTCGGAAGCGGCGGAAGGGCTGAGCACGAGGGGTGACCTTGAATTCATTCTACTTGCTGAAAATTCGGCATGTCCATGCGCGAATCCTCCCGGGCGCCTCTCCGGGACGATAGGCCACCATGCTCCCATGGAAATCGTTCCGGTCCCGGTTCGCGCCCTTCACGCCTCGTCGCGGTGCGAGCGTCGCTCCCACCGCATCGGCCGCGTGAAGTTCGTCGGCCTGCCGCTCGAGATGGATCCCGGAGTCGCGCTGCGGGGACGGCGCGCTCCGGGCGTGGTGGCCCGCATCGTATTCCGCGTCATCGGTTGCCTGGTGGCGGCGCGGCCCTAGGCGTCCCGGCGCGGATCTTCCCGGCCTCCGGCACTCGCCGGAGGCCGGTCTTTCTCGCTTCTTGCTATCCTGTGGCACACGGCTTGCTGCCGGTACCGGCAGCCGGCCATTTCGGTCGTCCCGCGGCGCGCCGCCTCCTCTCCTGCATCGTCAGATGGCAACTTCCGGGCTCTACAACGAGATGTTCGACGCGGATCGCTCGGTCCGCGGGCATTACGCCGCGTTCGCCGAATGGCTCGCCGAGACACCGCCCTCGCGCATCGCGCAGAACCGCCATGCGGCGGACCTCCTTTTCCACCGCGTAGGCATCACCTTCGCGGTCTACGGCGAGGCCTCGGGCACGGAGCGCCTGATCCCTTTCGACATCGTTCCGCACGTGATTCCGGGCGCCCAGTGGCAGCGCATCGCGCGGGGCCTGAAGCAGCGGGTGACCGCGTTGAATCGATTCCTCCACGACATCTACCACGCGCAGGAGATCGTGCGGGCGGGAAAGGTCCCGAGCAACCAGGTGAACCGCAACGCCCAGTTCCGCCCCGAAATGGTCGGGGTCGACGTGCCCGGCGGCGTCTACGCGCACGTCGCGGGTGTCGACCTGGTGAAGCACTCCGACGGCGAGTACTACGTCCTCGAGGACAACCTGCGCACGCCCTCCGGCGTGTCGTACATGCTCGAGAACCGCAAGATGATGATGCGGCTCTTCCCCGAGCTGTTCGCGCAGCAGCGCATCCGGCCGGTCGACCACTACCCCGACCTCCTGCTCGAGACCCTGCGCGGCGTGGCGCAGGGCAACGCCGAGAATCCCACCATCGTGCTGCTCACCCCGGGCCACTACAACAGCGCGTACTTCGAGCACGCGTTCCTCGCGCAGCAGATGGGCATCGAGCTGGTCGAGGGCCAGGACCTCTTCGTGCTGAACAACACCGTGTTCATGCGCACGACGCAGGGGCCGCAGAAGGTGGACGTGATCTACCGGCGCATCGACGACGACTTCCTCGACCCGCTCGCCTTCCGTCCCGACTCGATGCTCGGCGTTCCGGGACTCCTCTCTGCCTATCGCGCCGGGCGCGTGACCCTCGCCAACGCGATCGGCACGGGCGTGGCCGACGACAAGTCGATGTACCCGTACGTGCCCGAGATGATCCGCTTCTACATGGGCGAGGAGCCGATCCTGCGCAACGTCCCGACCTACGTCCTCGGCAAGGAGGAGGACCGCCTCTACGTGCTCGACCACCTCGAGGAGCTGGTGGTGAAGGAGGCGCAGGGCTCGGGCGGCTACGGCATGCTGGTGGGGCCGACGTCGACCCGCGACGAGCGCGAGCGCTATCGCCAGAGGATCCTCGACCAGCCCGAGCGCTTCATCGCGCAGCCGACCCTTTCCCTTTCCATGGTGCCGACCTACTGCGGCGACGTGCTCGCGGACCGGCACATCGACCTCAGGCCCTACGTGCTCACCGGCTCCGACGTGACCTTCGTTCCCGGCGGCCTCACGCGCGTCGCCCTTCGCGAGGGCTCGCTGGTGGTGAACTCCTCCCAGGGCGGCGGCGTGAAGGACACCTGGGTGGTCGACTAGATGCTCTCGCGCGTCGCATCGACGCTGTACTGGATGAGCCGCTACGTGGAACGCGCGGAGAACACCGCGCGCGTGCTCGACGTCACCTGGCGCATGTCGCTGCTGGTGCAGGAGCCGGAGCTGCAGAACCAGGAGTGGTTCGCGCCCCTCAACATCACCGGCACGCTCTTTCCCTTCTCGGGGCGCCACGACGAGGTTTGCGCGCGCGAGGTGCTGCACTTCATGGCCCTCGATGCCGAGAACCCGGGGTCGATCTTCTCCTGCGCGCGCCAGGCGCGGGAGAACGCGCGCGCGGTGCGCGGTTCGATCACTTCGGAGATGTGGGAGGTGCTCAACTCCACCTGGCTCGAGATGCAGCACATGGACGAGGACTTGATGGACGCGCGCGGCGTGTCGTCGTTCTTCGACTGGGTGAAGGAGCGCAGCCACCTCTTCCGCGGCGTCACCTTCGGCACCATGCATCGCGACGACGCCTACGAGTTCGCGCGGCTCGGGACCCACATGGAGCGCGCCGATTCCACCGCGCGCATCCTCGACGTGAAGTACCACGTGCTCCTCCCGAGCGTGAAGGACGTGGGCGGCGCGGTCGACTATTACCAGTGGTCCGCGGTGCTGAGGTCGGTCGCGGCCTTCGAGGCCTACCGCAAGGTGTACCGCGACGTGATCACGCCGCTCAAGCTTGCGGAACTATTGATCCTGCGCGACGACATACCCAGGAGCCTGCGTTTCTGCCTGCGGCAGGTGTTCGAGACGCTCGGCCACGTGCAGAACGCGCAGTCGGGCGAGTCGCTGCGACTCGCCGGGCAGGTGCTCGCGGGGCTGCAATACGGCCGCATCTCGGAGATCTTCGCGGGCGGCCTTCACGAGTACCTCACCGAGTTCCTCGAATCGATGCAGGATCTTTCCGCGCAGATCCAGCGCTCCTTCTTCTCCTCTCGGGTGGTCGAGTAACATGACACCATGACCTACTGCGTCGCCCTTCGCCTCGACTCCGGCATGATCTTCGCCTCGGACTCGCGCACCAACGCGGGCGTGGACCACATCGCCACGTTCTCGAAGATGCGCGTCTACGAGAAGAAGGACGACCGCGTGATCGTGGTCCTCTCCTCGGGCAACCTCGCCATGACCCAGGGCGTGGTCAACATCCTCGACCGCCACGCCAAGGCCCCCGAGGGCGAGGACACCATCTGGAACTCGAACTCGATGTACGACGCGGCTTCCCTGGTGGGCGACGCGCTTCGCGAGATGCAGCGGCGCGACGCGCCCTTCCTCGCGCAGTCGAGCATCGAGGCGAACGCCAACATCCTCGTGGGAGGACAGATCGGCAAGGAGCCGGCGCGCCTCTTCCACGTCTACGCGCAGGGCAATTTCATCGAGGCCACCGACGACACGCCCTACTTCCAGCTCGGCGAGTCCAAGTACGGCAAGCCCATCCTCGACCGCGTCGTCTCGATGGCCACCCCTCAGAAGGAAGCCGCCAAGTGCGTGCTCATCTCCTTCGACTCGACCATGAAGTCCAACATCTCGGTGGGCCTTCCCATCGACCTGCTCTGGTACCCGCGCGACAGCCTTCGCGTCGGGCTGCAGCACCGCGTGCGCGAGGGCGACCCCTACTTCACGATGCTTCGCTCGCGCTGGGGCGGCGGCCTGCGCCGCGTCTTCTCCGAGCTTCCCGATCCCGACTGGCTGGAATGACCGTCATCCCCGCGTAGGCGGGGATCCAATCAACCATCACGAAGTACGCCGCGCGGGA
>JADGRS010000441.1 GCA_017880705.1 Burkholderiales bacterium | reverse complement strand
CGCGGGCGCGGCGTATCTCGTCTACCTCGGGCTGCGCCTCGTCCTCGCGCGCGAAGCCGTGCGCATCGGCAACCCCGGCGACGGGCGGCTGTCGCCCCTCGCGCTGATCCGGCAGGGCGTGCTCTCGAACGTCACCAATCCGAAGATCGTGCTCTTCTTCTTCGCCTTCCTGCCCCAATTCGTCGATCCCGCAAGCGCGCACCCCACGCGCGAGCTCGTCTTCCTCGGCGTTCTCTATGCCGCGCTCGCGCTGCCGGTGAAATCCGCGGTCGCGCTCGCCGCGGGAAGCCTCTCGGAACACGTCGCACGCCAGCCGGCCGCGATGCGGTGGATGAATCGCGCGAGCGGCGCGGTGCTGATCGCGCTCGGGCTGCGCCTGGCGGCGGCGGAGCGCTGAGGCACGCTCACTTCGCCCGGAAAGGCAGCGTTCGCTCGAGGGTCTCGAAGAGCCCATGCACGACGAGCGCGAATCCCGCGGCGGGAAGCGCTCCCGCCAGGAGCATCACGTTGTCGTTCAGGGCGAGCCCCTGCGCGATGCGCTCGCCGAAGCCGCCCGCGCCGATGAAAGCCGCGATGGTCGCGGTGCCGACGCTGATGACGGCGGCGGTCTTCACCCCCGCGAGGATCGTCGCCGCCGCGAGCGGCAGCTCGATGTACGCCAGGGTGGCGCGCGCCCCGAGCCCCAGGGCCCTCGCGGCTTCGCGAATTCCCGCCGGCACGCCGAGAAGTCCCGCGTGCGTGTTGCGCACGATCGGCAGCAGCGCGTAGAGGAAGAGCGCGATGGTCGCGGGCCACACGCCGATCGCGCCGGTCAGCGGAATGAGGAACGCGAGCATCGCAAGCGCGGGAATCGTCTGCACCAGTCCCGTCGCGACGAGAACCGGTTGCGCCACGATCCTGAAGCGGGCGGCGACCACCCCGAGGGGGACGCCCACCGCGACGGCCGCCGCGAGCGAGCCGAAGACGAGCGCCGCGTGCTCGGCGAGGAGCCGCGCGAAGTCCGGCGCGAACACCGCCTCGCGAAGGCTTCGCATGGCGCCCGCCGGCCGCGTGCCGAGAAACTCCGCCGCGACGGAGGCGAAGTCGCGCTTGTCGATCTCGGCGCGCGCGTTCATGCGGATCATCGCCGGCGCGTCGATGCGGCCCTCGAGCGCGCGAATCGCGGCCCAGGCGCGCGGATGGAGCCCGGGCGTGTCGATGCGATGCAGGAAAAGCGCGTCGTAGCGCGGAAAATAGTCTCGATCGTCCTCGAGCACCGCGATCGAATATCGCTCGATCTTGGCGTCGGTCGAGTAGAGGTCGATCGCATCGACCTGGGCCGAGGCGAGGGCTTCGTAGGCGAGGCCGTGGTCGAGACCGCGCGGATCCGGCTGCGGCAACCCGTAGGCACTCTTCAGCCCCGGCCAGCCGTCGCGCCGCCCGAGGAACTCGTGGGAGAGGCCGAGGCGCACCTCGGGGTGGCGCGCGAGGTCCGAGATCTTCCGGATGCCGCGCCCCGTGGCGTAGTCGCGCCGCAATCCGATCGCGTAGCCGTTCGCGAATCCGAGCGGCACCGAGGCCGCGAAGCCGAGGGCGCGCAAGCGTTCGTTGAGGACGTCGATCGCGAGGTTCTCGTCGGTCTTCAGCACTTCGCGCAGGATCGTGCCCGTGTACTCGGGATAGGCGTCGATCGATCCGTTCGCGAGCGCCTGCACGAGAATCGCGGTGTTGCCGAGGCCGGGCCGGTGCGTCGCCTCGCCCCCGGCGGCGCGCACACTCTGCACCGCGAGCTCGCCGAGGATGTACGACTCCGTGAAGCGCTTCGAGCCCACCCGCAGGGGCGCCTCTTCCGCCTGCGCCGTGGCGATGGCGCACGCCGCCGCGAGAACGAGTCCGGGAGTGATGGAGCGCATCGACGCATGATAAGATAGGTCTTCAGCGCCGATTTGTTTGATCCTGCTTGCGGGCGCTCTATAAATGCAGCTAAAGCGATCGGCCCAAAACCCGTTCGCTTCAGCCGACGGGTTTTTTCATTGGTGTCAATGGACCAACCGATCTCGAATCGCCCCGCCCGCCTCGCCGCGCTCGAACGCGCGCTCGAGCAGCGCATCCTCGTTCTCGACGGCGCGATGGGGACGATGGTGCAGCGCTACGCGCTCACCGAGGCCGAGTTTCGCGGTGACCGCTTCAAGGATTTCCATCGGGACCTGCGCGGCAACAACGATCTCCTCACGTTGACGCGGCCCGACGTCATCCGCGAGATCCACGCCCAGTATCTCGAGGCGGGCGCCGACATCCTCGAGACCAACACCTTCAACTCCACGTCGATCTCCCAGGCCGACTACCGGCTCGAGTCGATCGTGGCGGAATTGAACCTCGCCGCCGCGCGCCTGGCGCGCGACGTCGCCGACTCCTTCACCGATCGCACGCCGGGCAAGCCGCGTTTCGTCGCGGGCGTCCTCGGCCCGATGAACCGCACGCTGTCGCTCTCGCCGGACGTGAACGATCCGGGTTTCCGCGCGGTCTCGTTCGACCAGGTGAGGGATGCCTACAAGGTCGCTGTGAAGGCCCTGGTCGAGGGCGGCGTCGATGTCCTCATGGTCGAGACCATCTTCGACACGCTGAACGCCAAGGCGGCCCTCTTCGCCATCGACGAGCATTTCGAGGAAGCCGGCGTGAGGCTCCCGATCATGATCTCGGGAACCATCACCGACGCGTCGGGGCGCACGCTCTCGGGCCAGACGGTGGAGGCCTTCTGGAATTCGGTGCGCCATGCGAAGCCCCTTTCGGTCGGCTTCAATTGCGCGCTCGGTGCCCGGGAGCTGCGTGCGCACGTGGAGGAGCTCTCGCGCATCGCCGACGTGTACGTGTCCGCGCATCCCAACGCGGGCCTTCCCAACGCGATGGCCGAGTACGACGAGCAGCCCGCGGAGACCGCCGGCTTCATCCGCGAGTGGGCCGAGAGCGGCTGGCTCAACATCACCGG
>JADGRS010000103.1 GCA_017880705.1 Burkholderiales bacterium | reverse complement strand
ATCGACTTGGCGACCGCCGTGACCAGCCCGCCATCGGCGAGCAGTCGGGCGCGAAGCAGAACAGAGCGAGTCAGCAGGCTGATCTTCGGCATTTCAAGCCCGCGCGCGCGGAACGCTTCCGCCATGCGCAGATGATTCCAGCTGTCCGCGGGCGTCAGGATCCAACGCTCGTCAATGAGCTCCTCGAGATCGATCTTGCGACGACGGGTCCAGCGGCTTTGATTCCCCGTTGCCACGACCAAGGGATCGTCGAACAGGAATTCGACGTTCAAGTCATCTCCAAGCGAGTCGTCCGATAGCGGTTCCATCAGGCGACTGAGAATGAAATCGTATTGTCGGCTGCGCAGTACCGGCTGCTCTCTGCTGGGAGGAGGGACCTCGTCGACGTGCAGCACCACGCCGGGGCATTGAATCGAGAACCGCCGGACGACAGTCGGAAGTATCGTGGCCGCCAGGGAAACGCTGCATCCGATCCGCAGCTCGCCACTCGTCGGATCCGACAGGAACTCGATATCCCGGATGCCCTGTCTCAGCTCGTCGAAAGCTGCAAGGCTGCGCTTCAACAATGCTTGGCCATACGCGGTGGGCGCGACTCCCCGCGGGCTGCGATCGAGAAGCCGTACGCCGACGCTGTGTTCAAGACCAGCGATCACTTCCGACACAGCGGGCTGGGATATGCCGAGTTCCAAGGCTGCCTTCGCCATGCTTCCGTGTTGCACGACCGTAGAGAAGAGGTCGAGGTCGCGCAGGCGCAGGCGCCGGCCGATTTGAGTGTTCCAATCGAGTTTCCTGACCATAAGCGCCAGTCTATAGGGGTACAGGAAATAACGGTATTCCGCTTATGGCAAAACCAGCTTACTTTGCGTGAGCCCCGCGTCGGGGACGCCGAAGTCATGGGAACTCCCGGAAAGGACCAGAATGAGAACGCTTTTCGCGCCAGCCAGGGTCGCAAACACCAGGTCCACAGGGGAGCATGCGGTGAGGCCGCGACATCTATCCATGATCGTCGGTTTCCTGGGCGGGCTTGTCCTGTCTTTCGCCGCCGTCGCGCAGACGTGGCCGGTCAAGACGGTTACCATCGTGGTGCCTTACCCTCCCGGCGGGGGAATCGACCCGATCGCGCGCCTCATCGGTCAAAAGCTGTCCGAACGCCTGAAACAGCAGTTCCTCGTGGACAACAAACCCGGGGCGAGTGGCATGGTAGGCGCGGCCTACGTCGCGCGTTCCGCGCCCGACGGCTACACGCTCATGATCTCGCAGATGGCTGAAATCGTCGTCAATCAGCATCTGGTGAAGAGCATGGCTTACAATCCGGAAGTCGATTTCGCGCCGGTGACGCTGATCGTCAAGCTGCCGTTCATTCTCGCGGCACATCCTTCGATGCCATTCAAGACGGTGGAAGAATTGGTTGCCTATGCACGCAAGAATCCCGGCAAGCTGAGCTACTCTTCATCCGGGCCGGGATCGGCGCAACACCTCGCGGGCGAAATGCTCAAGCGCATGGCGGGCATCGAGATGGTCCACATTCCCTACAAGGGGGTCGTACCGGCCATCTCCGATATGATCGGCGGGCAGGTGCAACTCGGGTTCGCGGGGCTGCCCACCGCCTTGCCATACGTGCAGTCCGGGAAGCTGCTTGGGCTTGGAGTTTCCTCGAAAGGTCGAGCTGCTGCTGCGCCCAATATTCCCCCGATTGCCGAAGCGGCCGGGCTTGGAGAATTCGAGCTGATCCAGTGGATGGGATTGTTCGTCCCGGCGAAGACGCCAACGGCGATCGTGCAGAAGCTTCAGCAGGAAGTCGCGACCGTGCTGCGCTTGCCGGACATTGAGGAAAAACTGCTCGCCCAAGGTTACGAGCCGGTGGGCAACTCTTCAGCCGAGTTCGCCGATTTTGTGAAGGCTGAAAGAGCAAAGGTCGGCCGTATCGTGCGCGAAAGCAACATCACCGCCGACTGACATTGACGCTGCGAGCGAAAAGGAGCTCATGACTCAAGCGCAAGCCGATTCACCGTTTTTCCTGGCGACGCCGGAAGACGGCGAGCGTCGCAGCTCATTGATTGGCGAGCCGCGATCTTAATGTGGCCAATTCAAGACCTCGAGCGCCTGATGGCCGCGGCGCTGCGGCGGTCGGGTGCGAGCGCCGCCATGGCCGATGCCACCGCACGCGCGCTCGCCACGGCGGAGATGGATGGCATCGCCTCCCACGGCGCGTCGCGCATCCCGCAATACTGCGGACACTTGCGCAACGGCCGCGCCACCGGCTCGGCGGTTCCCGTGGTTGCGCGCGACTCGAAAGCCGCGGCGTTGGTCGATGCGCGGCAGGGCCTCGCGTTCGAAGCGTGCGCGCTCGCCGTGCAGGAGGCGATCCGGCGCGCGCGCGAATTCGGCGTGGCCTTCGTCGCGGTCACCAACAGCAACCACTTCGGCGTCGCCGCGTTCCACCTCGAGGCGATCGCCGCCGCGGGCCTGGTGGGCCTCGCCTTCGGCAACTCGCCGGCCGCGATGCCCGCGTGGGGCGGCAAGCGCGCCCTCTTCGGCACCAACCCCGTCGCCGCGGTCTTTCCGCGTCGCGGCTCTCCGCCGCTCACGATCGACCTGTCGCTCTCGGCGGTCGCGCGCGGCAGGATCATGGTCGCCGCGCGGGACGGCAAGCCCATTCCGGAGGGATGGGCCCTCGACAAGGAGGGGCGCCCCACCACAGATGCGCGCGCGGCGCTCGAGGGCAGCATGCTGCCCGCCGGCGGCGTGAAGGGCGCGATGCTCGCGTTGACCGTCGAGCTTCTCGTGTGCGCGCTTTCGGGCGCGGCGTACGGATTCGAGTCCGACAGTTTCTTCACCGAGGAGGGCAAGCCCACGCGCATCGGCCAGGCCTTCCTCGCGGTGAATCCCGCCGCGCTCGCGGGCAACGACATTTTCTACGAGCGCGTCGAGACGCTCGTGGCGGCGATGACGGCGGAGTCGGGCGTGCGCCTGCCCGGCGAGCGCCGCTACGCGAATCGCGAGCGCGCCGCGCGCGAAGGCGTGAGCGTCCCCGCGGAATTACTCGCGAAGATTCGTGCGCTCGCCGGCGAGACGAGCACCGAAGGCGCACGGCCATGAGTGAATTCCAGGCGCGCCTGCGCGCTCCCTTCGCGACCCTGGGAATCGCCGCGAGCGATACGCACGTGACCGGCATCCGCTTCCTCGCGCCGTCGGTTGCCGCGAAGGCGCCGCCGAGGAATACGATCGCGTTCCTCGCGTGCGTCCAGATCCAGTCGTATCTGGAGAATCCGCGCTTCGAGTTCGACCTGCCGCTCAAGCTCGCGGCGACGCGCCATCGCCTCGACGTGTGGGAGGCGATGCAGCGCATTCCCGCGGGCGCCACGCGCACCTACGGCGAGCTGGCGAAAGAGATCGGCTCCTCGGCTCGCGCGGTGGGCGGCGCGTGCGGCGCGAATCCGATCCCGGTCGTGGTGCCGTGCCATCGTGTGATCGGCGCGGGGCGGTCGATCGGCGGCTTCATGGGCGTGAGCGCCGAGGGTTTCGAGCTCGGCATCAAGCGCTGGCTCCTGGAGCATGAAGGCGCTCTCTGAATCCACGAGCCTCGTGCTCGACCGCTTCGCCGACGGGTTATGGCTGAACGACGGTCTCGCGCGCAACACGCTCGAGAGCTACCGCCGCGACGTCAGGCAGTTCGCCTCGTGGCTCGACGAGGCGCGGGGCAAGGCGCTCCTCGATGCGGGCGCGGACGACCTGCAGCGCCACCTCGCGTGGCAGGTCGAGTCGAAGCGCGCCAAGCCGCGCACCACGGGGCGCCTGGTCTCGTCGCTGAAGCGCTTCTTCCAGTTCGCGCTGCGCGAGGGATTGCGCGGCGACGATCCGTCCACCGACCTCGAGTCGCCGAAGCTGCCGCGCTCGCTGCCCAAGTCGCTCTCGGAAGCCGAGGTCGAAGCGCTCCTCGGCGCGCCCGATGTCGAGACCGCGCAGGGCCTGCGTGATCGCGCGATGCTCGAGACCCTCTATGCGAGCGGGCTGCGCGTCTCCGAGCTGGTGGGTCTGAAGACGGTGCAGGTGAGCCTCGACATGAACGTGATCCGCATCCTCGGCAAGGGCGCGAAGGAGCGCCTCACGCCGCTGGGTGAAGAGGCTTCCGACTGGATCGTGCGCTACCAGCGGGAGGCGCGGCAGCAGCTGCTGCGCGCACGTAAATCCGACGCGCTCTTCGTCACGGCGCGCGGCGGCCCGATGACGCGCCAGTCGTTCTGGTCCCTCGTCAAGCGACACGCGCGTACCGCGGGCATCGGGCAGGCGATCTCCCCGCACACGCTGCGCCACGCGTTCGCGACGCACCTCATCAACCACGGCGCCGACCTTCGCGTAGTCCAGATGCTCCTCGGGCACGCCGACATTTCAACCACGCAGATCTACACCCACGTCGCCCGCGAGCGGCTGAAGGCCCTGCATCGCAAGCACCACCCGCGCGGATAAATGGAAATCAACGATCTCTCGCCCTGGCTGCTGCTGGTGGCGCCCGTCATCATCGTCATGGGGTACACCGTGTTCGGGCTGAGCGGCTTCGGCTCGACCGTCATCTCGGTCCCGGTGCTCGCCCATTTCCTGCCGGTCTCCTATCTCGTGCCGTTGATGGCGCTCCTCGACCTCGCCTCGGCTTCCCTCGTCGGCTCCGCCAGCCGCGAGCACGTCTCGAAGCCCGAGATGAAGCGCATCATTCCGTGGATGTTCGTGGGGTTCGTGGTGGGCGTCACGCTCCTGAAGGGCGTACCCGACGAATACCTGCGCACGGCGCTCGGCATCTTCGCGATGGGCATGGGCGTGTACAGCATCTTCAATCCCACGGTGCTCCGCACCATCTCGTCATGGTGGTCCGTCCCCGCCGGCATCGTCGGCGGCGCGATCGCGACCATCTTCGGCGCCGGCGGCCCGATCTACTCGACGTACCTGGGTGGGAGGCTCAAGGACAAGACCGAGATCCGCGCGACGATCTCGACGCTCATTTCCATTTCGGCCTTCACGCGCGCGATCATGTACGCGGTGACGGGCCTCATGCTGCACGTCCCGATCTTCGAGGGATTCGTGGTGCTGGCGCCCTTCGTGTGGGTGGGACTCAAGCTCGGCGACCGCATCCACGTGGGGCTCTCGCAGCAGCAGATGCGCCGCGCCATCGGCTGCGTGCTGGTCCTCACCGGAGGCAGCCTCCTGGTGCGCGTGTTCGTCGCCTAGCGCGCTTCCATGAAAACGTCCGCCACTCCCGCCACCGCGTTCATCGCCAAGCACGGCGTCGCCTTCACCGAGCATCACTTCGAGTACGTCGAGCACGGCGGGACGGCCCACACCTCGAGCGCGCTCGGCGTGCCCGAGCATCAAGTGGTCAAGACGCTCATCATGGAGAACGAGAAGGGCGAGCCGCTCGTGGTCCTCATGCACGGCGACCGCAAGGTCTCGACCAAGGAGCTCGCGCGGGCGGCGGGCATGAAGAGGGTCGCGCCCTGCAAGCCCGAAGCCGCGACGCGCCACTCGGGATATCTCATCGGCGGGACATCGCCCTTCGGGACGCGCAAGAGCATGCCGGTGTACCTCGAGCGCTCGGTACTCGATCTTCCGCGGATCTACATCAACGGCGGGCGGCGCGGCTATCTCCTCGGCATGGATTCGTCGGAGCTGGTGCGACTGCTCTCGCCCGTGCTTGTTGACGTGGCGCTGGAGGAGTAACCTCGCGCGGAGCCGACACGCGGCCAAGGGGGGATGACCATGAGCACGACGGGCTCGGCAGTACCCGCGGCGGTCGCCGCTGACGCGGACCTCAAGCTCGTGTTGCCGGGAAGGACGCGGCCCGCGGGCGACGGCGTGAAGTGGATCGGCGACGGCTGGCCGCTCTTCACCAAGGCGCCGCTCATGTGGATCATCTCGCTCATCATCATGGTCGTGATCGCGGTGATCGTGGGCCTCATCCCGATCGTCGGCCAGATCGCCTTCCAGATCGTGACCCCGGTGTTCTACGCGGGCCTGGTAGTCGCATGCCGCTCCCTCGAGCGCGGCGGCGATTTCGAGCTGGAGCAGCTGTTCGCGGGGTTCAAGACGCAGTTCACCAACCTGCTGGTGCTCGGCGCCATCTTTCTCGTCGGGATGCTGCTCATCTTCCTCTCGTTCGCGTTCTTCGTGGGCTTCGGCGTGCTGGGCGCCGTGCTCGCGGGCAATACCCAGAACGTGATGACGGCGGTCGCCGGCTCCGCGGTCGCCATCCTGCTTGGACTGCTGGTGATGTTGGCGCTAATGGTGCCGCTGCTCATGGCCTACTGGTTCGCGCCGGCGCTCGTGATCATGCACGGCGTCGCGCCCATCGAGGCCATGAAGGCGAGCTTCGGCGCGTGCCTGCGCAATTTCATCCCGTTCCTCATCTACGGGATCATCATGACGCTGCTCTGCATCGTCGCCGTGATTCCGCTCGCGCTCGGCCTCCTGGTGTGGATCCCGCTCACCTTCACGAGCACTTATGCCGCCTACCGCGACATCTTCACGGAGGATTCGCGCCCGGCCGCGTCGGTCGCCGTCTAGACGAGGCGCGCGAGGAGGGTCAGCGCGAGCGACAGCAGGATCGTGGTCGTGATCGGCACGTAGACGCGCCGGCCGCGCCAGTTGAAGGTGACGTCTCCCGGAAGCCGTCCCAGGCCATGGCGCTGAAGCCACGGGGTCGCGAGCGCGATAACCGCGACGCCGACCGCCAGCACCAGCAACCACTTGAGCATCGCGCGCTATTCGCCGGGATCGCGGCGCCGCTCGAGGACGACGCCCACCTTGCGCACGTTGCGGATGTGGCCCAGCTTCGCGACGGAGAGCCGCACCCACGGGGCCTTGAATTCGCTGGTGACGATCGCGCACACATGCTCGGCGAGCGCCTCGAGAAGCTTGAACTTGCGCGCGGCGAGCTCGGCGGCGATGCGCTCGACGACATCGCCGTAGTGGACGGTGTCGTGGATGTTGTCGGTGCGGCCCACGGCGTTGCCCGGAATCCCGATCTCGATGTCCATCTCGAGCGTCTGCGCGCGCAGCTTTTCCCACTCGTAGATTCCCACCCAGGCGTCGACGCGGAATTCGCGGATGAAAATCGTGTCCATTGCCTCGTATTGTAGAGTATGGCCATGACCGCGTTCCTGTACGCGCTGGGCGGATATCTAGCAGGCTCGATCCCGTTCGGCGTGATCGTGAGCCGCGCGATGGCGGTGCCGGACCCGCGGACCTACGGCTCGGGGAATATCGGCGCGACCAACGTGCTGCGCTCGGGCCATCGGATCGCGGCGCTGCTCACGCTGGTGGGCGACGCGGGAAAGGGTTGGGCGGCGGTGCTCGCGGCAAGGCTCGCCGGCGCTTCGGTCGAGTTGCTCGCGATCGTCGCGATCGCCGCCTTCCTCGGGCACGTATTTCCCGTGTGGCTGGGCTTTCGCGGAGGCAAGGGCGTCGCGACGGCCGCCGGGGTGCTGATCGCGCTCGACTGGAGGCTTGGCTTGGCGGTGATCGTCGCGTGGCTGATAATCGCGGTTGCCACGCGGTATTCTTCGCTGGCGGCGATCGGCGCGGCGCTCGTCGCTCCGGCGGCGGCGTGGTACCTGGCCGGCGCGGGCCCGGTGCTCGGCGCGGTGGTGGCGATAAGCGTGGTGCTCGTCGCGAGGCACCGCGATAACATCGGCAAGCTGCTGCGCGGCGAGGAAAGCAGGATCGGCCAGAAGAAGACGGCGGCAAGCACCAACTGAAGAGGTATCTGGTAAATGACTCCCCATTCCGACGCCGAGGACGACCTCGACTTCACGAGCCCGCAGAAGCCGGCTCCTCCTCCGCCACCGGAGAGGGTCGCGAGCGCGCGAAAGGAGGCGAACACCGGGAGTCCCCAGCTCCAGAGGACCGGCTTCTATGTGGCGATGGCGCGCAATGCCGGCGGGCGCGTCACGCCTCGCAACGGCTCACGCCATTCGATCTTCATCATCGAGGACGACAAGGCGCTGACGGAGCTCGTGGGCGAGGTGCTGGCGAAAGCCGGATTCCTCACGCGCTTCGCGCGCAACCGCACCGAGATCAACGCGGAGTTCAACAAGCCGCCGCTTCCCGACCTGGTGCTCCTCGATGTGCAGCTCCCCGATGCCGACGGTTTCCAGATCCTCGAGCGCATCCGCGGCAATCCGAAGATCAAGAACCTTCCCGTCATCATGATGACGGGGAAATCGGAAGTGACCGATGTCGCGCGCGGGCTCTCGCTCGGCGCCGACGGCTACGTGACCAAGCCCTTCAAGATCAGCGGGCTGGTGCAGGCGGTCAACACCGTCCTGGGGATCGAGCAGAAGGAGTAGCGGCGCGTCGCGCGCTCACTCGGCGGAGGTGAATTGGGCCCCGGCCTTCGCCGGGGTGACATCCGCGGCCGGATGCCCCTGTCCCGCCAGGGGCATCGATTTCTGCGTCGGATACGGATAGAGCATGTTCAACGCCGCGGTCGCGCCGTTGGCCTGCACGATGCGGCAGTGCTCGCGCCTGAGCAATCGCGGGTGGGCCACGCCGCACGAGTGCGCGATCATCTCGATATCGTGGTTCATGCCCGTCGCGTAGTTGGCGACGCGCTGGAATTTCTCCTCGACGACGAGGCCGCGCTGCAGGCGAGCGTTGTGCGTGGTGATGCCGGTGGGGCACGTGTTGGTGTGGCAGCGCAGCGCCTGGATGCAGCCGAGCGAGAACATGAAGCCCCGCGCGGTGTTCACGAAATCCGCGCCAACGCAGAGCGCCCATGCGGCGCGCGCCGAGGTCACGAGCTTTCCCGATGCGACGAGGCGCACGCGATCCTTGAGGCCCGATTCGTAGAGGACGTCGGCCGCGCGCGGCAGGGCTTCCTCGATGGAAAGGCTCATGTGGTCGAAGAGCGCCTGGGGCGCCGCGCCGCTGCCGCCCTCGCCACCGTCGATCACCAGAAAATCGGGCGCGTACTCGAGGCCGCGGCGCAGCACGTTCTCCGCGATCTCGTTGAGGAACCTCCAGCCGCCGATCGCCGTCTTGATGCCGACGGGCCGGCCCGTGAGCTCGCGAATGTAGCGCACCTGGTCGAGGAGCTCGGTCGTGTTGCCCGC
>JADGRS010000102.1 GCA_017880705.1 Burkholderiales bacterium | reverse complement strand
CTCCAGCGTCGACGAGTCGATGATCACCGGCGAGCCCGTGCCGGTGGAGAAGGGCCCCGGCGATCGCGTCGTCGGCTCCACCCTCAACGCGAGCGGCAGCCTGGTGATGCGCGCCGAGAAGATCGGCTCGCAGACGGTGCTCGCGCAGATCGTGCAGATGGTCGCGCAGGCGCAACGCTCACGCGCGCCGATGCAGCGCATGGCCGACGCCGTCTCGTACTGGTTCGTCCTCGCGGTGCTGTCGGTCGCGGCGCTCACGCTCCTCGCGTGGGGATTCTTCGGCCCCGAGCCGCGCTGGGTCTACGGGATGCTGAACGCGGTGTCGGTGCTCATCATCGCCTGCCCTTGCGCGCTCGGGCTCGCCACCCCGATGTCGATCATGGTGGCGATGGGGCGCGGCGCCACGAGCGGCGTGCTCTTCCGCGATGCCGAGGCGATCGAGCTCATGTGCCGCATCGATACGCTGATCGTGGACAAGACGGGCACGCTCACCGTGGGCAAACCCGCGTTCCACTCGATCGCGGCGCAGCCAGGATTTTCGGAGGACGAGGTGCTGCGAATCGCGGCGAGCCTCGACCAGGGCAGCGAGCATCCGCTCGCCGACGCGATCGTGGCCGAGGCGCGCAAGCGTTCGCTGACCCTGTCGAAGGCATCGGACTTCGAGTCGGCCACGGGAGTCGGCGTTCGCGGCAAGGTCGACGGGCAAGCGGTGGCGCTGGGCAACACGATGCTGATGATCGACGTGGGCGCCGACGCCTCGTCGCTGCTGGCGCAATCCGAGAAGCTGCGTGCCGAGGGCGCGACGGTCGTGTTCCTCGCCGTCGACGGCAAGCTCGCGGGCCTCATCGCGGTCGCCGACCCGGTGAAGGAATCCACCCAGGAAGCGATCCGCAAGCTTCGCGAGGCGGGCATCCGCATCGTGATGGCGACGGGCGACGGCCTCACCACGGCGAAGGCCGTGGGCGCGAAGCTCGGCATCGTCGAGGTGTACGGCGAGGTGCGCCCCGCGGACAAGCTCGCGCTGGTCTCGAAGCTGCAGGGCGAAGGCCGGCGCGTGGCGATGGCGGGTGACGGAATCAACGACGCGCCGGCGCTCGCGAAGGCCGACGTCGGCATCTCCATGGGCACCGGCACCGACGTGGCGATGGCGAGCGGCAAGGTGACGCTCGTGAAGGGCGACCTGCGCGGCATCGTGCGCGCCCGCGAGCTGTCGGAGAAGACAGTCGCCAACATGAAGCAGAACCTCGCCTTCGCCCTCGTCTACAACACGCTCGGCGTTCCGGTCGCGGCGGGGGTGCTCTATCCGTTCGTCGGAATCCTGCTATCGCCCATGTTTTCCGCGGTCGCGATGAGCTTCAGCTCGGTTTCCGTCGTGACGAACGCGCTGCGGCTGCGCAAGGCCTGAGGCCCGGCTAGACCTCGTCGCCCACCCCGATGGGGGCGGGGGGGATGGTCACGATGCGGGTGAAGAGCGTTTCCAGGTCGTGTACCTGCTCGGCCGACGCGAGCGGATCGTGGTTCGCCGCGAAAGCGGTTTCGATTTCGCGCCAGTCGTCCTCGGTGAGCTCGCGCTCGGCGAGGGGGAAGACGAACGTCTCCTCCATGCGCATGTGCTCGCGGTGAAAGGCCACGTAGCGGCGCACTTCGCGCGCGAAGTCCGCGAAGAACGGCTCTCCGCCTTCCTCGTAGCGCAGGAACGCGTGCTCCACTTCGCGCAGCGCCCCGGCCCCGTAGAAATGGTCTTCCTGCAGCCGGTCGAGGACGTCGTCGGCCAGGTGGGTGCGCTGGCGCAGGCGCGCGAAGAGGTACGCGTCCTCCTTGGGATGGTGCATGCGCTCGGCGAAGAGGTCGAGGTAGTGCAGCATCGCGCGGAACACCGCCGCGTCGGGAACCTTCTTGCCTGCCACTCCGCGCTCGGCGAAATGCGACAGCCCCGACAGCACGCTCGAGATCGAGCGGTGCTCGAAAGAGATGACGCGAAGCGCGGGATGCATGGCGGGTCTCCGGGTTGGGTGATTTCGAGGCTACCCGGCGCCCGTCGCCCCGGGTTGATTCCGGTCAAGAGGCGAGCGCACGCGCGACGTAGCCTGTGGGTGTCCCACGGCAAGGAGAAGGCAATGTTCGAATCCTTCGTCATCGGCCCCGTGGCGGGGAACCGCCTGGGCGTCGTGCGCCAATGCATCGATTGCGTCACCGCGGCCGGTCCTGGCGCGCGCCCTTGCCCCGGCTTCGGTCCGGGTTGCCTGTCGACGCCCATGGCCGGGGTATCCCCCGTACGCCCGAAGCCCGGCGGCGATTCCCGATGAAGCCCGCGGGGAGGTCGCGATGAATGCGCTCGCGAGGGTGGCGTTCGCATTGGCGGTCGTCGCGTCGACGCCGCTCGTTGCCGCCGAAGCCGGCGCCTGCCGCCCCGAAGCGGCCATGACCGGAATGCGCGAGCGCATCGTCTCGCTGCAGGAGCAGATGGATCGCATCGAATGGACCACGGACCGCGCCGTGCAGCGCCATCTCATGGACCTGCACGCGAAGAGGATGCGCGAAGGTATGCGGGAGATCCGCAATCGCGACCTCGAGCCCGCCTGCCGCATGGAGATGATGACCTCCATGATGGACGTGATGATCCGCCACCAGCAGGCGATGGAAGATCCGGAAGAGCGGCGGTAGATGAGATGGCCGAGGCTGCGCTCGATCCGCGGGTAGAGGCGGAAGACCGGGATTGCTTCCATTGCGGCCTGCCGGTGCCCGGGGGCGTTCGCTTCGGATTCCGCGCGGCGGACGAATGGCGTGCCTTCTGCTGTGCGGGCTGCGAAGCGGTCGCGCGGGTGATCGCGGGCGAGGGCCTGGACGACTACTACCGCCTGCGCTCCGCCGCGCCCCCGCGCCTCGAAAGGAGCGAAGCCCCCGACCTGGGCCTCTACGACCATGCCGCGACGCAGGCGCGCTTCGTGCGCGAAGATGCGAACGGAATCCGGGAAGCGGAGCTCGTCGTCGAAGGCATTCGCTGCGCGGCGTGCGCGTGGCTGATCGAGAAAGCGGTTGCGCGCGTCCCCGGCGTCGAGTCGCTCGCGGTGAACGCGACGACCCGCAACGCGCGCTTGCGATGGAATCCCGCCCTTGGAACGCTCAGCTCGGTATTCGGGGCGATCCACCGCGTGGGGTACCGCGCCTGGCCTCGCGAGACGGGCGCCCTCGAGCTGATCGAGAGGCGCGAGCGAAATTCCCTCCTGCGGCGGCTTTGGGTGGCGGGCCTGGGCATGATGCAGGTGATGATGTACGCCGTGCCCGCGTATCTCGCGCGCGATGGCGACATGACGCCCGACATCGAGAGCCTGATGCGCTGGGCGGGGCTGCTGCTCACGACACCGGTGATGGCGTACTCGGCGGCGCCGTTCTTCCGCGGCGCATGGCGCGACGTGCGGATGGCCCGCCCGGGGATGGATGTGCCCGTGGCGCTCGGCCTCGCGGTCGCGTTCGCCGCAAGCGCGTGGGCCACGCTGCGCGGCGCGGGCCCCACCTACTTCGATTCGGTCACGATGTTCGTATTCCTCCTCCTCGGCGGGCGCTACCTCGAGCATCACGCGCGCATCCGCGCGGCGAGCTCGCTGCAGCACCTCGCCGCGTTCGTTCCGCAAGGCGCGTGGCGGCTGGTGGATGAAGGCCGCCTCGAGACCGAGCAGGTCTCGGCGGCGCTCCTGCGCGAAGGCGATCGTGTCCTGGTGCGTGCGGGCGAAACCCTGCCGGCCGACGGAGTGCTGCAGAGCGAAGCGGCCGCGGTGAGCGAAGCGTTGCTGAGCGGCGAGAGCCGGATCCTCGAGCGCGAGCGCGGCGCCCGGCTCGTGGGCGGCTCCATAAACTCAGGCAATGCCTTCGTCATGCGAGTGACTCACGTGGGAGCCGCGAGCGTGCTCGGCACGATTCGCGCGCTGATGGAGCGTGCCGCGACCCAACGGCCTCGATGGGTCGAGGCCGCCGACCGCGCGTCGCGCCTGTTCGTCACGGCGATCCTCGTCGTTTCGGCCGTCGCGGGAATCGCGTGGCTCTCGATCGATCCGTCGCGCGCATTGTGGGTCGCGGTGTCCGTGCTGATCGTCACCTGCCCGTGCGCGCTCTCCCTCGCCACGCCGGCGGCGATGACGGTGGCCACGGGCGCCCTGGCCCGGCGCAACTTCGTCGTGACGCAGCCCCGCGCGATCGAAGCCCTCGCCGGAGCTACCGACTTCGTGTTCGACAAGACGGGGACGTTGACCCTTGGGACTCCCCGCGTTCTCGAGGTGATGCCGCTCGCCGAGTTCTCTTCCGGGCGCTGCCTCGCGATCGCCGCCTCGCTCGGGCGCGGATCGACGCATCCCCTCGATCGCGCGCTCGTAGAGGCCAATGCCGGCGCGGCGTACCTGGAAATCTCGGGTCACAGGGTGCATTGCGGCGCGGGAACCGAGGCGGTGGTCGACGGGCGCCGCGTGCGCATCGGCCGCGCCGATCATGCCGGAGCGCTGCACGGCAAGCCGGTCCCGATCGCGTGGCTGCAGACGAGCGACACCGTGGTGTGGCTCGCCGACGAGCGCGGCTGGATCGCGGCGTTCAGGCTGGGCGATTCGCTGCGAGCCGGCGCGAAGCAGGCCATCCAGTCGCTGCGGCGGCGGGGCATCGAGGTGCATCTGCTGACGGGCGACGAGCTCGGAGTGGCCGGGCGCGTCGCCGAAGTTCTCGGCATCGAGCGGGTGGAGGCTCGCGCCACGCCCGAGCGCAAGAAGGCCTACGTGCAGGCGCTGCAGCTGCGCGGGGCGCGCGTCGCGATGGTGGGCGACGGCATCAACGACGCGCCCGTCATCGCCCAGGCGGACGTCTCGATCGCGATGGGCACCGGCTCCGATCTCGCGCAGGTCCGCGCCGATGCCGTGCTCCTTTCCGATTCCCTCGACGATCTCGTCGGGGCCCTGGCGCTTGCGCGTCGCACGCGCCGCGTGATCCGCGAGAACCTCGCCTGGGCGCTCGGCTACAACATGATCGTGATCCCCCTCGCGCTCGCCGGGATGGTGACGCCGCTCCTCGCCGGCGTCGGCATGTCGCTCAGCTCCCTCGTGGTCGTGGTCAACGCGCTGCGCCTGAAAAGCTGAATGGACATCCTGTATCTCCTCATTCCCCTGAGCGTGACGCTCGCCTTCGTGATCGGGGCGGCGTTCTGGCTCGCCGTCGACGAAGGGCAGTTCGACGACCTCGAGGGGCCCGGGCTCTCGGTGGTCGTCGACGACGACAATCCGCAGGCCGCTCGCCCGGAGGCGGATGGGTAATCGAGAACCCAGGGCTTCATCTCATCGGCCGTGTGTTGACGGAGGTCAAACCCGCCGGCGTTCGGCATAAGACACTTCGAGGGTGTCGATAACAAGAAAGGCCGGCCTGCGATGAAATCAACGATCCTCCTGTTGTCCGCGGTGCTTCTTTCAGGCGCCTACCTCCTGGCCACGGCAGCGGACGATCTCACGCCGGCCCCCGCAGCGAAGTCCGCCTGCGTGCAGTGCAAGTCGGCGGGCGTGCAGCCGTAGGCGTATGCGCCCGCAGTCGACTGATGCGATCGAGGCGCCGTGCCCAGGCACATCGCGCGGCTGATCGCGCTGATCGTCGTATTCGGCGCGCTTGCGCTGCTCGCGAAATGGTATTTCACGGTCGATTCGTTCTATGAATATGGGCATTACCGCGCCAACTCGGTGCCCGAGATCGCCGCCCAGGCTCCGGTGTTCCAGACGCCGCGATACTGCCAGCCCTGCCACGCCGAGCGCGTGGCGCTCTGGTCGGCCAACAGCCACAAGACGGTCATTTGCGAGGTTTGCCACGGCCCGGCGCAAGGGCATCCCGCGAACGGGAAGCTGCCGATTCCCACCGATACGAAGAAGCTGTGCACCTTGTGCCACGAAGCGATGCCGGGGCGACCCCGCGCGCAGCCGCAGATCGACGTCGCGCGCCATGCCGGCGACCAGCAATGCATCGCCTGCCACAACCCGCACGCGCCCAAGATCGTCGCCGCCGCGGCGCAAGTCGCGGGCGATGCCGCGGCCGGCAAGAAACGCGCGGGCGCATGCGCCGGCTGTCACGGAGCTCAAGGCGTCAGCGCGAGCGATACCTGGCCGAACCTCGCCGGACAGAACGCGGCATACCTCGCGAAGATCCTCGGTGCCTACAAGTCCGGTGACCAGAAGGACATGGTCATGACGCCGATGGCCCAGGGGCTTGGCGATGCCGACGTGCAGAACCTTGCCGCGCATTTCGCCGGCCTGAGCTGCGCCGCCGCGCGCAACGAATCGAGCGCGGCCGATGTGGCGGCCGGCAAGGCCCTCGCGAAGAATTGCGCGGCCTGCCATGGCGAAACCGGCGTGGCGACCAATCCGGCGTGGCCGAAGCTCGCGGGCCAGAAGGCGGGCTACCTTGCGAACGCGCTCAAGGCGTTCCGCGCGGGACTGCGCAGGGATCCGACGATGGCCGGCGTTTCCCGCGGGTTGAGCGATGCGGACATCGCGAATCTCGCGGCCTATTTCTCGGCGCAAAGCTGCGCGCCCGCACCAGGCGGGAGGGCACCATGAAATTGCAACGCGATCTTTCATCGGCGGCACGGCGTGAGTTCCTCGGCAAGCTCGGCCTCGCTGCCGGCTGCGCCGGCACGGTCGCGGCGGGCGTGGGCGCCCTGGGCGCCGTGCAGGAGGCCGAGGCGAAGACCGACGGCGGCGCCTCGTTTCCGACTCCCGACTACGATTGGACGAAGCACCGCTGGGGCTACGGAGTCGACGCGACGAAGTGCATCGGCTGCCTGCGCTGCGTCGAGGCGTGCAAGAAGGAAAACCACGTCGCGGGCGATGCGCATCATTTCCGCACCTGGGTCGAGCGTTACGTCTATCTCGAGGGCGAGGACAAGCCGCGCATCGACAGCCAGCAGGACCCGGTGAACATCGCCGCCTCCGGATCGGAGAAGGAATACCGGTTCGCCAACCGCTACAAGGACGCGAAGGTCGAGAAGGCGTTCTTCGTGCCGAAGCTGTGCAATCACTGCACGCATCCGGCCTGCGTGCAAGTGTGCCCCACGGGCGCGACCTACAAGACGAAGGACGGCGTGGTCCTCATCGACCACACGTACTGCATCGGCTGCCAATACTGCGTGCAGGCCTGCCCCTACGGCGCGCGCTTCTTCAACGATGTCGAACACGTCACCGACAAATGCACCTGGTGCTACCACCGCATCACCAAGGGATTGCAGCCCGCGTGCGTCGAGATCTGCCCGGTGGGCGCGCGCGTCTTCGGCGATCTCAACGACAAGCAGAGCCCCATCAGCCTCTTCATCCGCAACAACCGCGTGCAGGTTCTCAAGCCCGAGACCGGCAACGCCCCGAACGTGTACTACGTCGGCATCGACAAGGAGGTCAATTGATGGATCCCCTCCATGTCGCCACGTTTACGGGTTACGTCTATCCCAACGAGACGGTGATCCCGTGGTCGGTGCTCATCGTCGTGTACCCCTATCTCACGGGGCTCGTGGCCGGGGCCTTCACCGTGTCGAGCCTCTACCAGGTGTTCGGCATGCAGCGCTTCAAGCCGGTGGCGCACTTCGCGCTGCTCACGTCGCTGTGCTTCATGCTCTTCGTGCCCGTGCCGTTGCTCCTGCACCTCGGCCACCCGGAGCGCGCGTTCAATTCCACCATCACGCCCCACCTGACTTCCGCGATGGCCATCTTCGGCTATGCCGCCGGCTTCTACCTTTGCCTGCTGGTGCTCGAGACCTGGTTCGCCTTCCGGCCCCATATCGTGCGGGAGTCGCAACGCAAAGGCCCGTTGCGGTGGTTCTTCCGCGCGTTGACGCTCGGCTCCGACGACCTGTCCGAGAACGCGATGCGCTACGACCGCAAATGGATCTTCGCCCTGGCCGTCATCGGCATCCCCGCCGCGCACGGACTGCATGGCTACGTCGGATTCGTGTTCGGCTCCCTCAAGTCGCGGGAATGGTGGTCCTCGGACCTCATGCCGGTGGTGTTCCTCTTCTCGGCGATCATTTCCGGGGTCGCGTTGCTGATCGTGCTCTACGTCGCGTCGTGCAAGCTGCGCAAGATAGAGATCGATCTTCCGTGCCTGAAAGGCATGGCCTACACGCTATGGGGGTTCGCGATGCTGACCCTCGTGCTCGAGGGGCTGGAGTTCGCCAACATCGTCTACAAGGGGCGCGAAGGCATCGACACCATCATGGAGTACGTGACGGGCAGGCTCGTCATTCCGTTCTTCGTCATCCAGTTCGCCGTCGGGGCCGTGATACCGATCCTCGCGCTGTCGTTCATGATCTGGCGAGGCACGACCGGCCGAGCGCTGGTGGCGGGAGTCACCGCGAGCGCGTGCCTGGTCCTGATGTCCGTATTCATGATGCGCTGGAACGTCGTCATCGGCGGCCAGGAGATCGCCAAAACCGGCAAGGGCCTGCTGGATTATCATCTGCTCATCTTCCACAGGGAGGGCTTGGTGGCGGCCCTTTCCGTGGTCGCCGCGCCGTTTGTCCTGTTGCTCTTGATGACGCGGCTGTTTCCGCCCTGGGTGATCGAGGCGGAGACGCTCACCCACGCCTGAACCGTTCGAGGAAACGTCGATGAATCGAAGCCTTCGAAGCCTCCTCGTCGTCGCATTTGCGCTGGCTGCCGTCGCTGCGGGTGTGCGTCACCTGCCCGAGGCGATCGCGCAACCTCCCAGCGTCACGCCCGGAGGCGGCGACGAACTTCGCCCCATGTACGCAACGCCCGCGGAAGTCGCGGAGGGCAAGCGTGTCGCGGAATCGTCCTGCAAGGGATGCCATGGCATCGCCGGCATCAGCGCCGCGAAGGAAGTGCCCCACATCGCCAGCCAGCGCGCGGCCTACCTGTACCTCGAGCTGCGCACTTACAAGCAGGGAGCGCGCGGCGACAATCCGATGACGGGCGCCGTCAAGCTGCTGAGCGACGATGCGCTCATGAAGGCTGCCGCGTACTACGCGAGCCTTGAACCCGCCCAGCCGGCCGCCGCCGCGGGGAAGGCCTCGCCTGCGAAGCCCGATCCCGTGCAGGCCGGCAAGGCCGCGGCCGCGGGCTGCGCCGGCTGCCACGGCGAGGACGGCGTG
>JADGRS010000440.1 GCA_017880705.1 Burkholderiales bacterium | reverse complement strand
GCAGCAGGATCGGATCGACCTGCGGCTGCGCGCTCTCGACACGCTCCTCGCTCGTCGACTGCAGCGACGCGAAGACCGAGAGCTGGTCCACGAGGACCGACGCGGAATAACGCACGGCCTCTTCCGGCTCGATCACGCCGTTGGTCTCGATGTCGATCACGAGGCGGTCCAGGTCGGTGCGCTGCTCGACGCGCGCGCTCTCCACCTGGTAGCTCACGCGGCGCACCGGCGAGAACGAGGCGTCGAGCAGGATCGAGCCGATCGAGCGCGAGTCGTCCTGGCGCCGCGAAGTGGCCGGCACGTAGCCGCGCCCCTTCTCGATCTTGATCGTCATGTCGATCTTGCCGCCCTGCGTGAGGTGCGCGATCACGTGGTCGGGATTGATGATCTCGACGTCGTGGGTCTGCTCGATGTCGGCGGCGGTCACCGCGCCAGGCGAGTTCTTCTTGAGCTTCAGCGTAGCCTCGGAGCGGTTGTGCAGCTTCATCACCACGCCCTTGAGGTTGAGGATGACGTCGACGACGTCTTCCTGCACGCCTTCGATGGTCGAGTACTCGTGCAGCACGCCGGCGATCTTCACCTCGGTCGCGGCGTAGCCGGGCATCGAGGAAAGCAGGATGCGGCGCAGCGCGTTGCCCAGCGTATGGCCATATCCGCGCTCGAAGGGCTCCATCACGACCTTCGCGTGCGTCGGCGAAAGGTTCTGGACATCGATGATTCGGGGCTTCAGGAAATTCGTGGCGTTGCTTTGCATTCGCAGGTACCTCTGCCAGATGCGCTCGGGGAGCGACCCCTCGCGCGTTACATCGAATTACTTCGAATAAAGTTCGACCACCAGCTGCTCGTTCACGTCGTTGGCGAACTCAGCGCGGTCGGGAAGCGCCTTGAAAACGCCCTTGAAATTCTTGGGATCGACTTCGACCCAGCTCGGGAACCCGTTCTGCTCGGCGAGGTCCAGCGACGCCTTGATGCGCAGCTGCGCGCGCGACTTCTCGCGCACCGCGACGGTATCCGTGGCCTTGACCAGGTACGACGGGATGTTCACGGGCTTGCCGTTCACCTGGATCGCCTTGTGCGAGACGAGCTGGCGCGCTTCGGCGCGGGTGGAGGCGAATCCCATGCGGTAGACCACGTTGTCCAGGCGGCTCTCGAGCATCTGCAGGAGGTTCTCGCCGGTGGCGCCCCGCCTCTGGATCGCCTTGTCGAAATAGGTGCGGAACTGGCGCTCGAGAACGCCGTACATGCGGCGGATCTTCTGCTTCTCGCGAAGCTGCGTGCCGTATTCCGAGATGCGCGTCGACTTGGCGCCATGCTGCCCCGGGCGCGAGTCGAGCTTGCACTTGGTGTCGAGCGAGCGGCGCGCGCTCTTCAGGAAGAGGTCGGTGCCTTCCCGCCTCGAGAGCTTGCACTTGGGTCCGGTATAACGTGCCACGGTGTTCTCCTAATCAATACCTGCGAGTCGCGATACGAGCGAAGGCTCGCGTTACATGCGGCGGCGTTTGGGCGGCCGGCAACCGTTGTGGGGGACGGGCGTGACGTCCGCGATCGACACGATCTTCAGCCCGAGCGCATTCAGCGCGCGCACCGCCGACTCGCGCCCGGGGCCGGGCCCCTTGATGCGCACTTCGAGGTTCTTCACGCCATGCTCCTGGGCCGCGCGGCCCGCCGATTCGGCGGCCACCTGTGCCGCGAAGGGCGTGGACTTGCGCGAGCCCTTGAAGCCCGCGCCGCCCGAGGTCGCCCACGAGAGCGCGTTGCCCTGGCGGTCGGTGATCGTGATGATCGTGTTGTTGAACGAAGCGTGCACGTGCGCGATGCCCTCGGAGACGATCTTCTTCGCCTTCTTGCGTGCGCGCGTTGCTGCGGGTGCCTTGGCCATTCGGTGGTTCCTTCCGTTTCTCTGTTAGGCCGTCGCGGCTTTGGAAAGCCGGACCGCCTTGCGCGGGCCCTTGCGGGTGCGCGCATTGGTGCGCGTGCGCTGGCCGCGGACGGGCAGGCCCTTCTTGTGGCGCACGCCGCGATAGCAGCCGAGGTCCATGAGGCGCTTGATGTTCATCGACGTCTCGCGGCGCAGGTCCCCCTCGACGGTGAACTTGCCGACCTGCTCGCGCAGCTTGTCCATCTCCGCGTCGGTGAGGTCCTTGATCTTGGCGCTCTGCTTGATGCCGACCGTGTCGCAGATGTCGCGCGCGCGCGAGCGGCCGATGCCGAAGATCGCCGTCAACGCGATGGCGGCGTGCTGGTGGTTCGGGATGTTGATGCCTGCAATACGTGCCATGTCTGTTCCTCGTTGATCGTCGCTGGCAGAGCGGGGCTCAGCCCTGGCGCTGCTTGTGCCGCGGGTCGCTGCAGATCACGCGCACCACGCGCTTGCGCCGCACGATCTTGCATTTGCGGCAGATTTTCTTGACCGAAGCTTGCACTCGCATTTTTCGTTCTCCTTACTTGGCGCGAAACGTGATCCGCGCCTTGGTCAGATCGTAGGGCGTGAGCTCCACGGTCACCTTGTCGCCCGGCAGGATGCGGATGTAGTGCATCCGCATCTTCCCGGAGATGTGGCCGAGCACGATGTGCCCGTTCTCCAGCTTCACCCTGAACATCGCGTTGGGGAGGGTCTCCACGATCTCACCCTGCATCTGTATCGTTTCTTCCTTCGCCATCAGCGGATGCCCAGCCCGGGGCCGCCCTTGAAGTTCGCCTTCTTCAGCAGGCTCTCGTACTGGTGCGACATGAGGTAGGCCTGCAGCTGCGCCATGAAGTCCATCGTCACGACGACCGTGATCAGGAGCGACGTCCCGCCGAAGTAGAACGGCACGTTGTAGTTGGTGCGCAGGAATTCCGGCAACAGGCACACCAGCGTGATGTAGATCGCCCCGACGAGCGTCAAGCGCGTGATGATGCGGTCGATGTAGCGCGCGGTCTGGTCTCCCGGCCGGATCCCCGGCACGAAGGCGCCGCTCTTCTTCAGGTTGTCCGCC
>JADGRS010000439.1 GCA_017880705.1 Burkholderiales bacterium | reverse complement strand
GAAGTCGCCGTACATCCGCCCGAACACGGCGGGATCGACCGCATATTTCATGAGCGCGTGGATCTCCGCTGTCGTCGGCCAGATGTCCTTCAGGAGCACCGGCTTTCCATCCTTGCCGGTGCCGAGCGGCTCGGTCTCCAGGTCCTTCAGCACCGTGCCCGCGATCGCGTACGCGACGACGAGCGGCGGCGAGGCGAGGAAGTTCGCGCGCAGGTTCGGATGGATACGCGCCTCGAAGTTGCGGTTGCCCGAGAGCACCGCGGCGCACACGAGATCGTTGTCGACGATCGCCTGGTCGATGGGCTCGGCGAGCGGGCCCGCGTTGCCGATGCACGTGGTGCAGCCGTATCCGGAGACGTAGAAGCCCACGCGCTCGAGGTACTGCAGGAGGTCCGCGGCCTTCAGGTACTCCGTCACCACGCGCGAGCCGGGCGCGAGCGAGGTCTTCACGTGGGACTTCACCGTGAGGCCCTTCTCGACGGCCTTCTTCGCGAGCAGCCCCGCGGCGATGAGCACGCTCGGGTTCGAGGTATTCGTGCACGAGGTGATCGCCGCGATCATCACGTCGCCCGAGCCGATCTCAACGCCGTCCTTGGTCTTGAAGCGCTTCGAAAGGTCTTCGGGCTTCTTCGAGAATCCGTTGTTCGCCGGCGGTTGCGCGAAGAGCTCGGTGAACTTCGACTTCAACTTGCCGAGCTCGATACGATCCTGGGGACGCTTGGGCCCGGAGACCGAGGGACGCACGGTGTCGAGATCGAGTTCCAGGGTTTCGGTGTAGTCGATGTCGCCCTTCTTCGAGACGCCGAACATCTCCTGCGCCTTCCAGTAGGCCTCGAGGGCCGCGACGGCGTCGGCGCTGCGCCCCGTGGCGCGGTAATAGTCGATGGTCTTCGCGTCGACCGGGAAGAAGCCCATGGTCGCGCCGTACTCGGGCGCCATGTTGGCGATCGTCGCGCGATCGGGCACCGAGAGCGACTCGGTGCCTTCGCCGAAGAACTCCACGAACTTTCCGACGACCTTCGCCTTGCGAAGCATCTCGGTGACGGTGAGCACGATATCCGTGGCGGTCACGCCCTCTCGCGCGCGGCCCTTCAGGTTCACGCCGACGACGTCGGGCGTCAGGAAGTAGACGGGCTGGCCGAGCATGCCGGCTTCGGCCTCGATCCCGCCCACACCCCACGCGACGACGCCCAGGCCGTTGATCATCGTGGTGTGGCTATCGGTGCCGACGAGCGTGTCGGGATAGTAAACGCCGTCCTTCTGGAACACGCCTCGTGCGAGGTATTCGAGATTGACCTGGTGCACGATGCCGATCCCGGGCGGGACGACCTTGAAGGTGTCGAATGCCTGCATGCCCCACTTCATGAACTGGTAGCGCTCGCGGTTGCGCGAGAACTCGAGCTTCATGTTGAGGTCGAGGACGTTGGGCGCGCCGTAGTGGTCGATCTGCACCGAGTGGTCGACGACCAGGTCGACGGGCACCAGCGGCTCGATCACCTTGGGGTTCTTGCCCATGCGCGCCGCGACGCTACGCATCGCGGCAAGGTCCGCGAGCAGCGGTATTCCGGTGAAATCCTGCAGGAGGATCCGCGCGAGGACGAACGGGATCTCGTCGGTGCGCGCGCCGTTCGCCTTCCAGCCGGCGAGCTGCTTCACGTGCTCCTCGGTGATCTTCTTCCCGTCGACGTTGCGCAGCACGCTCTCGAGCACGATGCGAATCGAAATGGGCAGGCGCTTCACGTTCGGAATGGTCGCCGCGAGCGCGGGAAGCGAGTAGTACTGCCCCGACTTGCCGGTGGAGGTCTGGAGGGTCTTGAGGGTGTTGAAGGCGTTGTGGGGCATGGTCGCGTCTCTTGGTGGGTAATTGGGATGTGATCTATTTTCGCGCGGGGCGCACCTGAACGTCGTACATGCGGCCCTTGTCGTCGCGGCACATGCCGCCGCCGCGGCCCTGGCCCGCCTTGAAGTCGCAGCGCAGTCCCGAGCCGTCGGGCGCCGTGAGGAGGGCCTTGGACTCGCCGCCCTGCGGATTGTCCATCGTGATGAGCGAGCCCATCCCGCCGTGGCGGAATCCGAAGCCGCCCGTCACGTAGCCGGTGGTTTGCGAGGGCTGCGTCTCGACCCAGGTGCCGGTATATGTCCTGTCTTCTATCGTGATCGAGATGCGGCCCTCGCCGTTGGCGTTCTCGTCGGCGGTTCCGGCGTAGAGCTTGCCGCTGTCCTGGGGCATCACGGTGAGCTCGTAGGTGGTGGCGCATCCGGCGAGGGCGAGCGCCGCGAGGAGTGGCAGGGGACGCATGGGAATCCTTCCTTTCGCTAAATCACCATCAGGTCGACGAACTCGTGGACCGGTGTGGTTTCGAGGGCCTTCTGGTCCAGCGCGAGCTCGAGGATGGCGGCGCGCTGCTTCTCGGGGAAGCGGCGCGCCAGGTTGGTCCTGAACTTCTCGACGAGGATCGGCATGCCCTCCTTGCGCCGGCGCTTGTGGCCGATCGGATATTCGACGACGATCTCGGCGATCTTCTTGCCGTCCTTGAACTCCACGGTGAGCGCGTTGGCGATCGAGCGTTTCTCCGGGTCGTGATAGTCCCGGGTGAACTGCTTGTCCTCCACGCAGGCGATCTTGTCGCGCAGCTTGTCGATGCGCGGGTCCTTCGCGACGTCGTCCTCGTAGTCCCCCGCGGTGAGGTGCCCGAAGAGGATCGGCACGGCGACCATGTACTGGATGCAGTGATCGCGGTCCGCGGGATTGTTCAACGGCCCCTTCTTGTCGATGATGCGGATGCACGCCTCGTGCGTGCGGATGGTGATCTTCTTGATGTCCTCGGCGCTCCTGCCGAGGCGATGCAACCCCTCGTGGATCGTCATCGCGGCTTCGACCGCCGTTTGCGAGTGGAACTCCGCGGGGAACGAGATCTTGAAGAGAACGCTTTCCATCACGTAGCTGCCATAGGGGCGCTGGAACTTGAACTCGTTGCCCTTGAACA
>JADGRS010000438.1 GCA_017880705.1 Burkholderiales bacterium | reverse complement strand
AAGCACGGCGATCTCGAGAAGGCGCGGGCGATCTACGAATGGATTGTCGAGAACACGTTCCGCGATCCGAAGACGCGCGGCTGCGGCACGGGCGACATCAAGTTCCTGCTCGAGAACAAGCTCCACGGCGGAAAATGCGCGGACCTGAATGCGCTCTTCGTCGCGCTCGCCCGCTCCCAGCGCATTCCCGCGCGAGACGTCTACGGCGTGCGCGTCGCGGGATCGAACCTCGGCTACAAGAGTCTCGGGCGCGAGGGCGGCGATATCACCAACGCGCAGCATTGCCGCGCCGAGTTCTATCTCGCGGGCCACGGCTGGGTGCCCGTGGATCCGGCCGACGTGCGCAAGGTGATGCTCGAGGAAGGCACCGGCAAGACGATCGACGACCCCATGACGGTCGCGGCGAGGAAGCGCCTCTTCGGCTCGTGGGAGATGAACTGGGTTGGCTACAACTACGCCGCCGACCTGGCGCTGCCGGGATCCACGCGGGGCAAGGTCCCCTTCCTCATGTATCCGCAGAGCGAGACCGCCGAAGGACGCCTCGACTCGCTCGACCCGAAGAGCTTCAAGTACGAGATGACCTCGAGGGAAATCGGCTGAAGCGCGGTCGGCCCACGATGCGCTTCTCCGCCGGCCTTGCCGCGCTGGCGCTCGTCGCCGCGGGCGCGGCGCTCGCCGAACCCGGCATCAAGCCCTGGAAGGGGAAGGCGACGCTTCCGCTCGCGCGCAACGACATGGAGGGAAAGGCGGTCGACCTGAAGCATCTGCAGGGGCGCGTGCTGGTGGTCAACTTCTGGGCGACATGGTGCGAGCCGTGCCGCGACGAGATGCCCTCGCTGCAGCGCCTGCGCGAGAAGCTCGACGGCAGGTCCTTCGACGTCCTCGCCGTGAACTACGGGGAATCGCGCGAGAAGATCTCGCAGTTCCTCGGCAAGCAGAATGTCGTGCTTCCGGTGCTGCTCGATCCGGAGATGGAAACGGCGAAGGCGTGGGGCGTGGGCGGGCTCCCGATGACCTTCCTCATCGATGCGACAGGCCGCGTTCGCTACTCGGTATTCGGCGAGCGCGATTGGAGCGGGGGCGATTGCCTCGCCCTCGTCGAGAAACTCCTCGCGGAAGCGCCGCGTGCCCGACACTAAGCCCGTTCAATATCGCATCGTCGATCGCTCCGGCGCGAGCAACGGCGACGAGCGGGCGCGCGTGGTCGAGGCGCTTCTCGCCACGCCGGCCCGCATCGAGCCGAAGTATTTCTACGACGAGCTCGGCTGCGCGCTCTATGGGGCGATCTGCCGCCTGCCGGAGTACTACCCCACGCGCACCGAGGTCGCTCTCTTCCGCGAGCATCGCTCGGACATCGCCGACGCCGTGGGGCGGGGACGCCAGTTCGTCGATCTCGGCGCGGGCGACTGCTGCAAGGCGGAGGCGTGGCTGCCGTTCATGAGTCCCGCGCGCTACATCGCGGTGGACATCGCGGGGCCCGAGATCGAGCGCGCGCTCGCGCGCATGGCGCCGGATTTCCCCGAAGTCGAGATGATCGGCGTCGTCGCCGATTTCAGCGCGGGCCTTCCGATCGACGACCTGCTCGATGCGCGCGGCGTCACGTTCTTCTATCCCGGTTCGAGCATCGGCAACTTCATGCCGGCCGATGCGATCGCGTTCCTGAAGACGGTGCGCGTGCAATGCTCGCGCCGCGCGGGAAGCGGCCTGCTGATCGGCGTCGACGGCAAGAAGGCGAAGAGCGTGCTCGATGCCGCGTACGACGATGCGCTCGGCGTCACGGCCGCCTTCAACCGCAACGCGCTGCTGCATCTCAACACGAAGTACGGCTTCGACTTCGACCTCGACGGATTCGCCCATCGCGGCTTCTACAACGATCGCGAGGGCCGCGTCGAGATGCATCTGGAAGCGTTGCGCGCGCAGACGGTGAATCTCGGCGGGCGCAGCCGCGCTTTCACCGCGGGCGAGCGCATCCACACCGAGAATTCGTACAAGTATCGCCCCGATGAATTCGCGCGACTGCTGCGCGACGCGGGCTTCACGTCGGTCCGGAACTGGTCGAGCCCGGACGGGGGCTACTTCGTCTTCTACGCGGCCTGAGGGGCGAGGGGCCGGACACGGCCCGTCGCCACGTAGTGCTGCGTCAAGGGCCCGGTGCGCACCTCGAAATCATCGAGATAAGTCGCGAGCAGCGACCACGGCGCCTCGAACGAGTCGAAGTTGGTGATGTAGCCGCGGTGGGAGACGCGCAGGTACCAATTAGCCGGAAAGAGCCACGGCGCGTAGAGCTTGGTGCTCGTCGCCGCGACGCGCGCCCCGGGCTTCGCCTGGCGAAGGACGTTTTCGAGGGCGGTGCGCGAGCGGATGAGGTCGTGGGTGTAGCTGAAGAGGATCGCATCCACCGGCGCGGGCAGGCGCACCGATTCCGCGGACGCCTCGATGAGCTGCAGGCTGCGGACCGCGCTCTCCGGCAGGCGCGAATGCGCGACCGCCAGCATCTCGGGCGACGGATCGAACCCGATGATCGTTCCGCCCGGGCCGATCCTCTCGGCGAGCCGCGAAAGGCACCATCCCGTTCCGCATCCCGCATCGAGGACCACTTGTCCAGGCTGCAGCTGCAGGGCGTCGATGGCGCGCTTGCGGATGCGGTTGATGCGCCGCGTGAAGTGGTCGTAGCGCGGAGCGAGCTCCCGATAATGCGCGACCGCGAGCTGCAGGTCGGCGCGCTCCATCACGCGTCGCGGGCCAGCCGCACACCCGAGAACTGCCAGCGCGCATCCGCGGGAAAGAAGTTGCGGTAGCTCGCGCGGATGTGCGCGACGGGCGTGGCGCACGAGCCTCCGCGCAGCACGTACTGGTTGCACATGAACTTGCCGTTGTACTCGCCGACGGCGCCCTTGGCGGGCTTGAAGCCGGGGTAGGGCGCGTAGTCGCTGCGCGTCCACTCCCACACGTCGCCGAACAGCTGGGCCACCTGGCCCCCGGCACTCGCATCGCGCATCGCGA
>JADGRS010000101.1 GCA_017880705.1 Burkholderiales bacterium | reverse complement strand
GAGATCAAGCTCATGTCTCCCGCCGAGTTCGGCAACTTCATGCGCGCGGAGAACGTGCGCTGGGTGAAGGTCGTCCGCGACGCGGGAATCACCCCCCAGTAAAAATTGGTGTCAGGTACGCAATAAAAATTACAACGGCATTCCGGCTGCAGGCATCTGCACTTCGAGGATCGTCCCCGTCTCCGATTCGGTCATCACCAGCGTCGAGGTGCCGGGGCGATATGCGACGTTGGTGACGGTCGAACCCGCGGGGCTCTTCACGAAGTGCGTCACCTCGCCGCGCGCGTCGAGGACGAACGCGCCGCCCAGGCTCGCGTGGGCGACGACCAGGCGGTCGTCGACGTCGACCGCCATGCCATCGGGGCCGCTCGTTCCGAAGAACGTCCGGAAGGCGCCGACCTTCGTGACGGAGCCGTCGGAAAGCAACGGACCGCGCCACACCTGGTTCGCGCGCGTCACGGCGACGAAGAGAACCTTGCCCAACGTGTCGAGCGCAATGCCGTTCGGGCTCGGAATTCCCGCGATCAACAGGTCGAGCTGTCCCGTGGTTCGCAATCGATACACGCGGCCGCTCGGGTCGTGCATTCCCGTCTGGCCCTGGTCGGTGAAATAGCAGTTGCCGTCGCGGTCGAAGGTGAGGTCGTTCAATCCCTTGAAGGACTCGCTGTTGCGGTGGCCGAGAATCGCCTCCGGGGTCCCGCCTTCGCGGGAATGACGCAGAAGCCCGCGCCGATAGTCGGCGATCCACAGCGAGCCGTCGCGATGGATCGCGATGCCGTTGGGCCAACCGTCGTACTCGGCGACCAGCGTCCATTCGAGCGCGGGCGAGATGCGGAAGATCCGCCCGAACGGAATGTCGGTCACGCAGAGGTTGCCCGCGCGATCGAACGACGGGCCCTCGAGGAAGCTGTCGATCTCGTGGCCGGGCTTGTTCGCGTCGCACCACTCGGTGCGGCGCTTCTTGCGAAAGGAATCGGGAAGGCGCGTCAGGACCCGCGCCTCGATCACTTGCGGTGGCGTGAAGGAGAGATTCCACATCGCTGCATTGTATGACGGCGCTCCGCCGCCCTACTCGAGCTTGATGCCCGCGTCCTTGATGATGGCGCCCCACTTCGCGTTCTCGGCCTTGAGGAAGTCGGCGAAGCGCTGCGGCGAGCCGCCGAGGGCCTCGCTGCCGTCGGCGTCGAGCTTAGCGAGCATCTCGGGATTCCTCAGCGCCTTGTTCGCCTCGGCGTTCAAGCGATCTACGATGGCCTTCGGCGTTCCCTTCGGCGCGACCAGCCCGCTCCACGTCGCCGCCTCGAAGCCGGGATAGCCCGATTCGGCGATCGTCGACACGTCGGGCAGGTTCTTCAGCCGCTTGGGCGAGGTGACCGCCAGCGCGCGAATGCGCCCGCCCTTCACGAGCGCATCGACCGACTGCGAGTTGCCGAAATAGAGATCGACGCTGCCGCCCATGAGATCGGTGATCGCCGGGCCCGCGCCCTTGTAGGGAATGTGCGCGAATTTCACGCCGGCGCGGCGCTGGAAAAGCTCGCCGCCGATGTGGCCGATGGTGCCGCTGCCGGGCGAGCCCATGTTGAGCTGGCCGGGCTTCGCCTTCGCCGCCGCCACGAGATCCTGCAACGACTTGTAGGGCGAGCTCGCCGCGACGACGAGGATCAACGGCTGCGTCGACACGAGCGCGATCGGCTCGAAATCCCTGAGCGGATCGAAGGGCATCGAGGGGTAGAGGGCGGGGTTCACCGCGAGGTTCGCCGTCTGCCCCATCGCGATCGCGTATCCGTCGGCCGGGGACTTCGCCACCGCGTCGAGGCCGATGTTGCCGCCGGCCCCGGGGCGGTTGTCGATCACGATCACCCATTTCGTGTTCGTCGTGATCGACTGGGCGAGCGCGCGCGACAGCAAGTCGGTGCCACCCGCCGGAGGAAACGGCACCGTGAGCTTGATCGGCTTCGCCGGATAGGAATCGTCCGCGAACACGCTCGCCGCGGGCAGCAGGGCGGCAAGCGCGATCGCGCAAGCCGTGCGAATCGATCCGAGATTCCTCTTCATCCGATCTTGATCTCCAGGTTGTCGATCAGTCGCGTCTTGCCCAGCCAAGCGGCGCCGAGCACTACCAGCTCCTTGTCGTGCGCGCCGGGCGCCCCGAGCGTCGCCTGGCTTCGCACCGCGACGTAATCGACCCTCCACCCCGCCATCGCGAGATCGGCGGCGGCCATCTCCTCGTGGCGGTGCAGGCGATGGGATCCCGCCTCGATCGCGGCCTTCACCTTCACCAGCTCGCGATTCAGCTGCGGCGCCTTCGCGCGATCTTCGGCCGACAGATAGCCGTTGCGCGACGACATCGCGAGGCCGTCGGGCTCGCGCACGGTCTCGGCCCCGACGATCTCGATGCCGAATTCGAGCTGCCGCTCCAGCGCGCGGATGACGCGCAGCTGCTGGTAGTCCTTCTTGCCGAAGATCGCCGCGTGCGGGGTCGTCACGTTGAAGAGCTTCGAGACCACGGTGCACACGCCCTGGAAATGCCCCGGGCGAAAATCGCCCTCGAGCTTCTCCGCCACGGCCGGCGGCGTCACGTGCACCCTCTGCGGCTCGGGATACATCTCCTTCTCGTCCGGGGCGAACACCACGTGGCAGCCGGCCCCCTCGAGCATCTGCGCGTCGCGCGCGAGCGTGCGCGGGTAGCGATCGAAATCGCCGCCGGGCTCGAACTGCAGGCGATTCACGAAGATCGTCGCGACCACGCACTTGCCGTGCTCGTGCGCGAGCGCCACCAGCGCGATGTGGCCCGGGTGGAGGTTGCCCATCGTGGGAACGAGCGCGATCGACGGCTCGCGCTTCAGGCGCTTGCGAAGATCGGCGACGGTGTGGATGACGTCCATTGTGCGATCGGGCCTCCGCGCCGGGGCGGCTAGAACGAATGCTCCGGGCCCGGATAGGTCTTGTCCTTCACGGCCTTCACGTACGCCTCGATCGCGGCCTTCACGGACGGCGCGCCTTCCAGGAAGTTCTTCACGAAGCGCGCCTTGCGTCCCGGGAAGATGTCGAGGATGTCGTAGTTCACGAGCACCTGGCCCGAGACGTCGGGGCCGGCGCCGATGCCGATCGTCGGCACCGCGAGCGACTCGGTGACGCGCTTCGCGACCGCGGCGGGCATCGCCTCCATGAGGATGATGGCGGCCCCCGCCGACTCGAGCGCCTTCGCGTCGGCCACGAGCTTCGCCGCCGCATCCTCCTGCTTTCCCTGCACGCGATAGCCGCCGAGCGTGTTGACCGATTGCGGCGTGAGGCCGATGTGCGCGCAAACTGGAATCCCGCGCTCGACGAGAAAGCGCGTGGTCTCGGTCATCGTCGCGCCTCCCTCGAGCTTCACCATGTGCGCCCCCGCCGCGATCATGCGCGCGCTGTTGTGGAACGCCTGCGCGGGCGATTCCTGGAAGCTGCCGAAGGGCATGTCGGCGATGACGATCGCGCGCTGGCTGCCGCGCACGACGCAGCGCACGTGATACTCGGTCTCGGCGACGGTGACGGCGAGCGTCGAGTCCTGGCCCTGCACCACCATGCCGAGCGAGTCCCCGACGAGCAGCATGTCGACGCCGGCCTCTTCGGAGATCCTCGCGAAGCTCGCGTCGTAGCACGTGAGCATGACGAGCTTTTCCCCGGAGCGCGCGCGCTCCTGGAGCTTGGGGATCGTCACTCGCGTGACCTTCTCGTTTTGCTGGACGCTCATGGTTGCCCCTATGCCCGGTTGAAGAACTCGCGCCCGCCGCGCATGGCCTCGACGCGCTCGATCAGCAGGTCGAGATGCTCGGGAACGTCGACGAAATTGAGCTTCTCGCTGTTGACGATCAGCAACGGGCTGTCGCCGTAATTGTAGAAGTATCGCGTATAGGCCTCCGACAGGCGCCGCAGGTAGTCCTCGTCGAGGCCGCTTTCGAAGGGGTTGCCGCGCTTCCTCACGCGTGCGATGAGCGTGCTCACCGACGCCTGCAGGTAGATCACCAGGTCGGGCACCGGCGCCTGGGGCTTCACGTGCTCGTAGATCTGGCGGTAGAGCTGGTACTCCGCGTCGTCGAGCGTGAGGCGCGCGAACAGCGGGTCCTTGGCGAGCGTGAAGTCGGCGATCGTGGGCTTGGCGAAGAGGTCCGGTTGCTTCAGCGCCTCGAGCTGAGCCACCCGCTGGAACAGGAAGAAGAGCTGCGTGGGAAGCGCGTAGCGGCGCATGTCGCGGTAGAACTGCGCGAGGAACGGATTGGCCGCGGAGTCCTCGAGGAGCGTGTTGGCGCCCATCCTGAGCGCGAGCTTCTGCGCGAGGCTCGTCTTGCCGCAGCCGATCGGGCCTTCGACGACGAGGTAGCGGTGCTTCATCGCGCGTCATTCCCGGGGATCACCGCATCGGGCCACACGTCGCGCAACGGCCTCAACACGAAGTCTCGCTCGTGCGCTCGTGGATGCGGAATGCACAACCCCGGCTCGTCGATCACGCGGTCGCCGTAGAGGACGATGTCGAGGTCTAGGGTGCGCGGGCCGTTGGGAATTGTGCGCACGCGGCCGTGGCGCGCCTCGATGGCGAGGAGGCCTTCGAGCAGCGCGCGCGGCGCGAGGGACGTCTCGACCAGCGCGCACGCGTTCACGAAATCGGGCTGGTCGGCGTAACCGACGGGCGCCGTGCGATAAAGCTTCGAGCGCGCCAGGACCTTCGTCCGCGCCAGCGCCGCGAGATCGTCGAAGCCGCGGCGCACGTGCGCCTCGGGGTCGTCGAGGTTGGATCCCAGCGCGATCGCGGCGCGCACCGTCTCGCTCACGATTGCCCTTCGTCGTGAGGCGTGGGCGGCGCATCCTCCCTGCGCTTGCCGCGGCGGCGGCGGCGTTTCTTCTTCGGGCCCGATTCCCCGGAAACGAGCATCTCCTCGCGCTCGTCGGCGCTCGCCTCCTGGAAGCGCTCCCACCATTTCGCGGCCTCCTGCGGCGCGTTGGCCGAGGCCGCGCGCAGCGCGAAGAAGTCGTACGCGGCGCGGAAGCGCGGGTGCTCGAGGAGGCGATAGGGACGCTGCCCGCCGCGCTGCAGGAAGCGCGGCTGCATGAGCCAGAGCTCCTTCATCGTCGCATCGAAGCGGCGCGGGATCGCGAGCGAGTCGCGCTGGGCGTCGAGCGCCTCGTGCATCGCCGAGTGCAATGCGGGAACCGCGGGCTCGCCCCTCTCCTCGTACTTCTTCAGGCTCTTCTCGACGCGCCCCCACAGCAACGCCGCGAGGAGAAACGCGGGCGAGACGGGCTTGTCGGCCGCGAGCCGCTCGTCGGTCGCGCGCAGCGCCGCCATCGCGAAGGGGCCGGTCTCGGGATCGTCGAGCGAAGTGTCGAGGAGCGGCAGCAGGCCATGGTGCAGATTCAGCTCGCGCAGCACGCGCACGCATTCGACGGCGTTGCCCGACAGCAGCAGCTTCAGGATCTCCTCGAAGAGCCGCGCCTGGGGAACGTTCTCGAGAAGGTGGCGCATCTCGCGGATCGGCTCCTTCGTCTTCGCGTCGATCTCGAGGCCCAGCTTCGCCCCGAGGCGCGCCGCGCGCAGCATCCGCACCGGGTCCTCGCGATAGCGCGTCGCCGGATCGCCGATCATCACGAGCTTCTTCGCCTTCAGGTCCTTCAGCCCGTGCACGTAGTCCCAGACCTCTTCCTTCACCGGGTCGTAGAAGAGCGCGTTCACGGTGAAGTCGCGGCGCATGGCGTCCTCGGCCTGGGTGCCGAAGACGTTGTCGGAGAGCATGCGGCCGTGCTCGTCGGTGTTCTCTTCGTTGGGCTCGCGCGTGAAATGCGCGCGGAACGTGGACACCTCGACCGTCTCCGCGCCGCACATCACGTGCACGATCTGGAAGCGCCGGCCGATGATTCGCGAGCGGCGGAAGAGCGCGCGGACCTCGTCGGGCGTGGCGCTCGTGGCGACGTCGAAATCCTTGGGCCTGCGCCCGAGCAAGAGGTCGCGCACGGCGCCCCCCACCACGAAGGTCGCATGGCCCGCGCGCTGCAGGTCCTCGCAGGTGCGCCGTGCGCAGCGGCTGATGAGCTCGCGCTGGATGTTGTGCTTGTCCTTGCCGTAGACGGTCGGGCGCGCGTCCTTGTGCGTCACGCGCTCGCGGCGGCCGAACAGCTTGTCGATGTATTTCTTGATCACGCAGCCCTCAATGAGATGATCGGCCAGCCCCGCTCCAGCGCGCAGGCCCGCAGGGTGGCATCGGGATCGACCGCCACCGGGTGGGTCACTCGCTCGAGAAGCGGCAGGTCGTTCAGCGAATCGCTGTAGAACCAGCTCTCGCAGTCCGCGAGGCGCTGGCCGCTCTCGCCGAGCCATTCGTCTACGAGCACGACCTTCCCCTCCCTGAACGCCGGCGTGCCGCGCGGCTTCCCGGTGAAGACGCCGTCGACCTCCTCGATGTCGGTCGCGATGAGCTTGGCCACGCCGAGCTCCGCCGCGATGGGCGCGGTGATGAAGCGGTTGGTGGCCGTGACGATCGCCGTCGCCGCGTCGGCGTGCCGCGCGATCAGCTCGGGGGCCTTGGGAAGGATCATCGGGCGCACCTTGCGCTGCATGAACTCGTTGTGCCAGGCATCGAGCTGCGAGCGCGGGCGCCGCGCGATGGGGGCGAGCTGGAAATCGAGGAACTCGTGGATGTCGAGCGTGCCGTCCTTGTAGCGCTCGTAGAACCACTCGTTCCTCGCATGGTACTCGCCGGGATGGACGATGCCTTCCTCGATCAGGAATTGCGCCCACGCGTGGTCGCTGTCGCCGTCGAGGAGCGTGTTGTCGAGGTCGAAGAGCGCGAGCTTCATCCCTGCAGCGCCGCCTTGAGCAGCGGCACGGTCACGGGCCGCCCGGTCTCGAGCGAGTAGCGATCGATCGAATCGAGCGCGGCGATGAGCGAGCCCATGTCGCGGCGCGCGTGGGTGAGGAGGTAAGCCGTCACCTCGCCGGGAATGGTGAAGCCGCGGGCCTTCGCGTGGGCGGCGAGCGCGGCGCCCTTCTCGTCGTCGCTCAGCGCCACGACGCGATAGGTGAGCCCCGTCGCAAGGCGCGTCGCCAGGTCGCGCCGGATAGCCACGTCGCGCGGCGCCGAGCTCGCCGCGACCAGGAGGAATTCGAAGGCGCGCTCGTTGAACGCGTTGAAGAGCGACGACTGCTCCTCCTCGGTGAGCTGCTCGAGGTCGTCTACGGCGAACACCGGCGCCCCCGCCGCATCCATGAAGTCGCGGGCCAGGACGTAGCGCGCGCGCGCGCCGCTCGCCTGCGCGAAGGCCTTCAGCAGGTGGGTCTTGCCGGCGCCGGATTCGCCCCACACATACATCACGCGCTCGCCGGGAACGCCTTTCACGGCTGCCTCGAGGGCGCAGGCGAGCTCGGCATTGCCGCCGTGGACGAAGTTCGCGAAGGTCGGCGCGGGCGCCTGGGTGAAGTCGAGGAGGAGTTGCTTCATGGGGTTTCCGCGGGACCTGCGCCGCCTCGGAGGGTTCCGTCGGCTCGGCTTGGTCCGGGCGCGTCGCGGGGACGCGTGCAGCAGGCGGAAATACTAGCATGCGTATGGCAAAATCCATCATGGTCACCGCAACTCCCCTCAAGATCCGCTTCGAGCGCTTCAACGGCGACATCGGCATCGCCCCCGCGAAGCCGCCCGTCTTCGTCGCGCCCGAGGACAAGCCCGCCCTCGTGGAGCGGGCTCGCAAGCTCCTCAAGGAGCGCGATGCCGTGCTCGTCGCGCACTACTACGTGCATCCCGATCTCCAGGACCTCGCGCAATCGAGCGGCGGGACCGTCTCCGACTCGCTGGAGATGGCGCGCTTCGGGCACGAGCATCCGGGCAGCACCATCGTCGTCGCGGGCGTGCGCTTCATGGGCGAGACCGCGAAGATCCTGAATCCCGAGAAGCGCGTCCTCATGCCGGACCTCGAGGCGGAATGCTCGCTCGATCTGGCGACGCCCGCGGGGCCATTCGCCGAGTTCTGTGACGCGCATCCCGATCGCGTGGTGGTGGTCTACGCCAACACCAGCGCCGCGGTGAAGGCGCGCTCCGACTGGATGGTGACCTCCTCGATCGCGGAAAAGATCGTGGGACATCTCCACGGCCAGGGAAAGAAGATCCTGTGGGCGCCCGACAAGCATCTCGGCGACTACGTGCGGCGCGTCACCGGCGCGGACATGCTCATGTGGAACGCCTCGTGCGTGGTGCACGACGAGTTCAAGGCCCAGGAGCTCGAGGCGATGAAGCTCGCGCATCCCGATGCGAAGGTTCTCGTGCACCCGGAATCGCCCGCGGGCGTGATCGCGCTCGCCGACGCGGTGGGATCGACGACCGGCATCATCCAGGCCGCCGAGCGCCTCGGCGCGAAGGAATACATCGTCGCCACCGACGGCGGCATCATCCACCAGATGAGGAAGCGCATGCCCGGCGTGAACTTCATCGAGGCGCCGACCGCGGGCAAGGGCGCCACCTGCCAGAGCTGCGCGCACTGCCCGTGGATGGCGATGAACGGGCTTCGCAACCTCATCGAGACCCTCGAGGGCGCGCCGGGCCACGAGGTCCTCGTCGATCCCGAGATCGGGCGGCGCGCGAGGATTCCCATCGAGCGCATGCTCGACTTCGCGAAACGAAACATGCCCACCTTCAGGGGCAGCGGAGACGCCTAAGAATGAAAACTCACCCTTCCCTGCAAGCCGCTATCGCCAGCCTCATCGCCCTGGGCCTGCCCGCCTTCGCAGCGGAGCCGGTTCACGTCGTGCAACCGAAGGACACGGAGCAGTGTTTCGGCGTCGCCAAGGCCGGCAAGAACGATTGCGGCACGGCGAAGCATTCGTGCGGCGCGATGACGACGCGCGACAACGATCCGGCAGAATGGAAGTACGTCGCCAAGGGCACGTGCGAAAAGATCGGCGGCAAGAAGGCCGATCCGAACGCGAACAAGCCGAAGGCCGAATAGCCGGAAGGCATTGCCTGCCTGCGCATCGCCGCAATCCCCATCGACCCAGATAAGAGGAGCCTCAAGAATGAAATCGAACACGACCCTCCAGGCCGCAGTCGCCGGCCTCATCGCCCTCGGCTTGTCGGGGTCGGCCAGCGCCGGTCCCGTGAAGGAGCCCACGGACACCGAGAAGTGCTTCGGCATCGCCAAGGCCGGCCAGAACGACTGCA
>JADGRS010000100.1 GCA_017880705.1 Burkholderiales bacterium | reverse complement strand
GCCGTGGTGATCGCGGCGAAGGCCGGCAACAGCAGAATCGCCCGCCGCGCCCGGCACCCGTGCCTCGCGTCGAAGGCGAGCCGCAAGGACTTGTGGCCGTGAACGATTCACAGCCCCCGCAGGATGGGACGCCTGGCGCCCCCGAGAATGGCGAAGGCCAGACGCGCCGTCGCCGTCGCCGTGGTGGACGCGGTGGCGAACGCGGTGAGCGCGGTGAACGCGCACCGCGCGAGAACTTCGCCGTCGAGGGCGCATCGCCCGCCGACGCGATCGAGAGCCGCGCAGCGCGGCTCGAGAGCGCACGCGATGCGGCTCCCCAGCGCGAGCCCGGCAACGTCATGCCCGAACGGCATGCCGAGCTTGAAGACGCGCCCATGTACGACCCGCGCCACGACGAAGAGAGCGCGCCGCAGCCCGAGCCGGTCCTTGAACGGACGCAGGAGCTGAAGCCCGTGCACGAGCCGAAGCTCGCCTACTCGAGCGCGGCGCCACCGCCGCGCGCCTTCCAGGCGGTGAGCGAGCACGATGCGGCCGGTGAGGAATCCCATCGTCCGCAACGCAAGCGACGCGAGGCCGCGCACGCCGAGGCCCAGCCGCAGGAGCTTCAGCTGGTCGAAACCCAGGCCGAGGCAGCGCCGATCTCCGTCGAGGACGAGGCTCCGCGCCGCAGCAAGCCGCGCCGCCGCCGTTCGGGAGCGGCCGAGGCCGAGCCCCTGATGCTCGTCGAGACGGAAGGCAACGCCGACGCGCAGCGCACGGACGGAGCCCCGACGCCATGACGGAGGCGGCAACGCCGATCGACTTCTACTTCGACTTCTCCTCGCCCTACGGCTACATCGCGAGCCAGATCGTCGACGAAATGGAAAAGCGCAGCGGCCGCCCCGTGAAGTGGCGGCCGACGCTGCTGGGCGTGACCTTCAAGATCATGGGGCAGGTTCCGCTCGTCGAGGTCCCGATGAAGGGCGACTACGCGAGGAACGATTTCGCGCGCTCGGCGCGGCTGCACAAGGTCGAATACCGGCAACCCGGGAAGTTTCCCGTCGGGACCGTCGCCGCGTGCCGCGCGTTCTACTGGGCCGATGAGCGCGATCCCGCGAGTGCGCGCGCTTTCGCCAAGGCGCTCTATCGCGCGTATTTCACCGAGGACAAGGATATCGGCGCGCCCGTCACGGTGGTCGACATCGCCCGCTCCGTCGGGCTCGATGCCACCGCCCTCGCCGCGGCCCTCGAGGACCCGGCGCTGAAGGATCGAGCGAAACGCGAAGTCGAGTCGGCGATCGCCGCCGGAGTCTTCGGCTCGCCCTTCTTCGTGGTCGACGGCGAAGCGTTCTGGGGCGTCGACCGCATGCCGATGGTCGAGGAGTGGATCCGGACCGGCGGCTGGTAGCGCCCTAGCCCGCGCCCTGCGCGCGCAAGGCTTCGGCCAGCGCGAAGAGCTGCGCCGCCGCGGCATCGGAAACGGCGCTGTACCTCATCCCGCCGTGCGTCCACTGCACTACCGAGAATCCCTGCCGCGAGCTCGCGCGGGGCTCCACCTCGCCCGCCTCGGGCCAGATGAACACGTTCACGACGTGCTGCCGATAGCGATAGGTGAGCACCGCGACGGCGCGGGCGTTCACGTAATCGAGCCTGCCGCCCGCCAGCGCGAAGCCCGCGTTCGCCAGGTCGACCACGGGCGGCGCGAAGTCGAGCTTCCCGGCGAACCACGGCTTCACCGTGTGCTGGTCCGACGACACCACGTCGTTCAAATGTCCCTCGATCATGAGGGAGCGCACGTGCGCGTTCACGAGGTCGCGCGCCATGAGCTCGTCCGCGCCCGGCGCGCCGTTCAGCAGCGCGAGATTCCACGTGACGAGCGCGACCGCGGCGAAGGACGCCGCCATCGCGAGGAAGCCCCACGGCCTCGAGCGGTCGGCTGCGCCGGCCTCGCGCGCGAGGCCGGCGCGCAGCCTTTCGCGAAGCGCGTCGGGCGCGCGGTGATAGGTCGCGTCGCGCGCCACCATCGGCTCGGCCGCAGGATCGGTTTTCGAATTCATTCTCAGGACGCCTTTCTCATGCGGACCTCGATGACGCGGCGCAGGAGCTCGCGCCCGCGCGCGAGGCGCGACATCACCGTGCCGATCGGAATGCCGGCGATCGCGGCGATCTCCTTGTAGCTCAGGTCCTCCAGCTCGCGCATCACCACCACCTCCCGGTAGCCGACGGGTATCTCCTCGAGCGCCTGGTTCACGAGCTTGCGGTTCGCGCTCTGCAGCATGATCACTTCCGGATTGCTTTCCGCCGGTGCGGCATGGCCTGCGGTCTCGACGTCCGAGGCGATGAGCCCCGCGTCGTCGAGCGCCACCACTTCCGCGGGGCGATTCTTCTCGAGCCACGAATAGCCCGCGTTCCTCACGATCGCGAGGAGCCACGGGCGCGCATCGCCCGCGCGCATACCGTCGAAGAACCGGAACGCGCGCAGATACGCCTCCTGCACGACGTCTTCGGCGTCATGGTCGTTTCGCGTGAGCCACCGTGCGAGGTTGTACGCGGCATCCAGGTGCGGCAGCACGCTCTTCTCGAACCGCGCAAGGCGAGTCATGGGCATTCCATGGGTAATGACCGCTGCGGCCGGGTATTTATTCCCGCCGCGTTCGCATTATGGGCGGAATAACGCGGGGGGCTTCCGGGTATTGCATGTGCCAGCCCGAAATCCCAACCACGAGAGGAAACACCCCATGACGATCGATCGCAGGCAATTTCTCAAGCTGAGCGCCCTTGGAGGCGGTGCCGTCTTCGCGTCGAGCCTTGCCGGCTGCGCCTCGATGAGCGCCGGCGAGCCCGACTTCTACTTCGTGCAGCTCTCCGACACCCATTGGGGCTTCAGCGGACCCGCGGTGAACCCCGACGCCCGCGGCACGCTGCCGAAGGCGATCGCCGCGGTGAACGCGCTTTCCGTCGAGCCCGACTTCATCGTGTTCACCGGGGACCTCACCCATACCACCGACGATCCGGTGGAGCGGCGCAAGCGCCTGAAGGAATTCAAGGAGATCGCCTCGGGGCTCAAGAACAAGACCGTGCATTTCATGGCGGGCGAGCACGACGCCGCCCTCGACAACGGCGCCGCGTGGAAGGAATTCTTCGGCGAGACCCACTACACCTTCGACCACAAGGGCGTGCACTTCATCGCGGTCGACAACGTCTCCGATCCCGCCGCGCGCATCGGCGAGGAGCAGCTCGCGTGGCTCAAGGCGGACCTCGCGCGCCAGCCGAAGGACGCGCGCATCGTCGTCCTCACCCATCGCCCGCTCTTCGACCTCGCGCCCGAGTGGGACTGGGCGACGCGCGACGGCGCGCAGGCGATCGACATGCTCATGCCCTTCTCGAACGTGACCGTTTTCTACGGCCACATCCACCAGGAGAATCACCAGATGACGGGCCACATCGCGCACCATTCCGCGAAGTCGCTCATCTTTCCGCTCCCCGCGCCCAAGTCCCAGCCGAAACGCGATCCGATCAAGTGGGACGCTGCCGCTCCCTACCGCGGCCTGGGATTCCGCGAGGTCGAGGCCGAGGCAAAGGACGCGAAGTACGACATCAAGGAGATGCCGGTGGTGAAGGCATGAGCGTGGACGTGCAGCGGCGAAGGATGCTCTGCGCCTCGACCGGGATCGCCCTCTGCGCCGCTCTGGGCGCGGGGCTTTCCGCTCGCGCCGAGGAGAAGGTGATCCGCGTCTCGGCGCGCAAGTTCGTCTTCACCCCGAGCGAGATCGCCTTGAAGAAGGGCGAGCCCGTGGTGTTCGAATTCACGACCCAGGACGTCTTCATGGGCTTCAACCTGCCGGAGTTCAAGACGAGAAGCGACATCGTTCCGGGGAAGGTGATGCGCATGCCGCTCACGCCGGACCGCGCCGGCACGTTCACCTTTCTCTGCGACGTCTTCTGCGGCGACGGCCACGAGTCGATGTCGGGGAAGATCGTCGTGACCTAGGCGTTCATCATGGGCGTTGCAGCCTGAAACTGGAAGGATCGAGCTCCGCCTCGATGCGATCGAGCCAATGCTGCCCCGCCTCTTCGACCATGTCGAGGACCCGCTCGAATCCCGCGTCGCCGCCGTAGTAGGGATCGGGCACGTCCTCGTCCTTCCACTTGCCGCTCGCCTCGAGAAAGAGGCCCAGCCGCGCGCGCGCGCCCTGCGGCCGCATCTGCTTGAGAATGCGCAGGTGCCCGCGGTCCATCGCGAGGATGTAGTCGAATTCCTCGAAGTGCCGTTTCGCGATCTGCATCGCGCGCTGCATGCTCAGGTCGTAGCCGCGCTTCGACGCGTGTTGCATGCTGCGGGGGTCGGGCGCCTCACCCACGTGGTAGTCATGCGTGCCCGCCGAGGCAATGCGCACGCGATCGGCGAGTCCCCGCGCCTTCGCGAGTTGGCGCAGCGCGCCCTCGGCCGTGGGAGAGCGGCAGATGTTGCCGGTGCATACGACGAGCAGCGCCATGACCGGGGCACCCCGCCGTTCCTCCTCGATCGCCACTCTCGTCCTCCGCCATGTTGGGTAAGATGCAGCCTCAAGTGTAGAGAGTCCCGATTCGTGACGCTCGACAACATGCCGTGGGGCTCGCTCTACATCGCGAGCGAGTGGGCGCTGCGCATCGCGGCTCTGGTCCTCGTGCCGCAGCGGCGCACGGCCGCATCGGCGCGCGCATGGCTCCTCCTCATCCTCTTCTGGCCCTGGCCCGGCCTCGCGCTCTACCTGCTCATCGGACGGGCCTACCAGCCCCGGCGCCGGCTGGCGCTCGAGAAGAAGATCGAGGAGACGATCCGCCGGTTCGAGCCCCGCGCGCGGAGCGGCTCGCGGGAGGCCTGGGGCGGGGACGGGCGGGCAGGCCCGCCGGCGCTGGAGCTCGCGGTGCGGCTCTCCGAATTTCCGCCGGTCGAAGGCAACCGCTTCGAGCTCCTGCCCGACTACGACCCCGCGATCGCGCGGCTGGTCGCGGATATCGACGGCGCGAAGCGCTTTGCGCACCTGCTCTATTACATCTTTGCCGACGACGCCACGGGCCGGCTCGTCGCCGAGGCGCTGGCTCGCGCGGCGCGCCGCGGGGTCGCCGTTCGCGTGCTGATGGATGCGGTGGGATCGCGCGACGGACTCGCTCGCCTCGCGCCCTCGCTTCGCGCCGCCGGGTGCGAGGTGATCTCCGCGATGCCGTTGCGGCTGTGGGGCGCCAACGCGGCGCGCTTCGACCTGCGCAATCATCGAAAGATCGCGATCATCGACGGCGAGCTCGCGTACTTCGGCTCCCAGAATGTCGTCGGGAACCAGGCGAATCCGGGGCTCGTCAACGAAGAGCTCGCCGTGCGCGCGACGGGGCCGATCGTGCGCCATCTGCACGCGTTGCTGCTCACGGACCGCTATCTCGAGACGGACGACCTGCCGCCCGAGGTCGACCTGCGCGGGCCCTGGAGCGGAAGCACGGCGCCCGGCGGCCGCGCGCAGGTCCTGCCGAGCGGCCCGGGATACTTCGAGGGAACCGCGGAGGCAATCATGATCGCGCTGATGTACGGCGCCGCGTCGCGCATCGTGCTCACCGCCCCCTACGTCGTGCCGAGCGAGGCCTTCCTGGCCGCGATGTGCACGGCCGCCAAGCGCGGCGTGGAAGTCGAGCTGATCGTCGACGGCAAGTCCAACAAGCCCCTGGTGCAGCTCGCGCAGGAATCCTGCTACGACGCGATGCTCGCCGCCGGCGTTCGGATCCTGCGGCACACCGACAGCTTCCTTCACGCCAAGCACATGAGCGTGGACGACGACATCGTGCTGATCGGATCGTCGAATCTCGACATCCGCTCGTTCGCGCTGAATGCGGAGGTGAGCGTGTTGATCCGCGATATAGGCGTGGCGGCCGAGCTTCATCGGATCCAGCGGCGCAATCGCGAGGGCGCCGTACGGGTGACGCTCGCCGAGCGCGCAGGCATATCTTCCCTGCGGCGCACGCTGGAAAATCTTGCTCGGCTCACCGACTCCGTCCTTTAGCACGGAAATTGCCGGGAGAAGATTGGTTGCAATTCGTTGCAACCCGCGCGGGGAAACGCGGTCTACGATGATTCACCGCATCAGCTCTCGAGCACCCGAACCGCCATGCAAGCACGTGAAATCACCATCATGAATCGCCTGGGGCTGCACGCGCGCGCCGCCGCGAAGCTCGTGTCGCTGTCTTCGAAATACGTCTCGAGCGTGGTGCTCGTCGTCAATGGACGACGGGCGAATGCACGCCACATGATCGCGATCCTGCTGCTGTCGGCGGGAATGGGCGCGAGAGTGTCGATCGAGACGAGCGGGCCCGACGAAGTCGCTGCGATGGCGGCGGTCACCCGCCTCATCAGCAACGGATTCGGCGAGGGGTAGGCGGGACGCCGGACCGCGGTCCCGGGCGTCAGCCCTCGCCGCCCACCATCATCAGGCGGTCGCGCATGGCCTTGAGCTCGTCGCGCAGGCTCGCGGCGCGCTCGAACTCGAGGTTCTTCGCCGCCTCGAGCATTTCCTTCTCGAGCTTGCGGATGCGCTGGTCGAGCTGCTTCTCGGAGAGCGCGTCGTACTTCGCCTCCTCCTGCGCGACCCTGCGGTTCTCGCGAGCGTCGTCGGTGCTGTAGACGCCGTCGATCATGTCCTTGATGAGCTTGGAGACGCCCTTGGGCTCGATCCCGTTGGCGAGATTGAAGGCGACCTGCTTCGCGCGGCGACGGTCGGTCTCGTCGATCGCGAGCTTCATCGAGTCGGTCATCTGGTCGGCGTAGAGGATCGCCGTGCCGTTGATGTGGCGCGCGGCGCGCCCGATGGTCTGGATGAGCGAGCGCCCCGAGCGCAGGAACCCCTCCTTGTCCGCGTCGAGGATCGCCACGAGCGACACCTCGGGGATGTCGAGGCCTTCGCGCAGCAGGTTGATGCCGACCAGCACGTCGAAGAGACCCTTCCTCAGGTCGCGAATGATCTCGACGCGCTCGACCGTATCGATGTCCGAGTGGAGGTAGCGCACCTTCACGCCATGCTCGGCGAGATAGTCGGTGAGGTCCTCGGCCATGCGCTTGGTGAGCGTCGTCACCAGCACGCGCTCGTTCAGCTTCACGCGCTTCGCCACTTCCGAGAGAAGATCGTCTACTTGAGAAGACGCGGGACGAATGATCAGCGCCGGGTCGACGAGCCCCGTGGGGCGCACCACTTGCTCGACGATCTGCCCCGAGTGCTGCCTTTCGTATTCCGCGGGCGTCGCCGAGACGAAGATCGCCTGGCGCACCTGGCGCTCGAACTCCTCGAACTTGAGCGGCCGGTTGTCGAGCGCCGACGGCAAACGAAAGCCGTACTCGACGAGCACCGTCTTCCTCGAGCGGTCGCCGTTGTACATGCCGCCGATCTGCGGCACCGTCACGTGGCTCTCGTCGATCACGATGAGCGCGTCGCTCGAAAGGTAGTCGATGAGGGTCGGCGGCGGCTCCCCGGGCGCGCGGCCCGACAGGTGGCGCGTGTAGTTCTCGATCCCCTTGCAGAAGCCGAGCTCGTTCATCATCTCGAGGTCGAACTGCGTCCTTTGCTGCAAGCGCTGCAGCTCCAGGAGCTTGCCCTGCTGCTGGAATTCCTCGAGCCGCTGGCGAAGCTCCACCTTGATGGTCTCGATCGCGCGCAGCACTGTCGCGCGCGGCGTCGCGTAGTGGGTCTTCGCGTAGAGCGTGAAGCGCGGGAGCTTCTGCAAGAGCTCCCCGGTGAGCGGATCGAAGAGCGTGAGCGATTCGATCACGTCGTCGTAGAGCGAGATGCGCAGCGCTTGTTCGCTATTCTCCGCGGGGAAGACGTCGATGGTGTCGCCGCGCACGCGGAACACGCCGCGCCGGAAATCGATGTCGTTTCGCGTGTACTGCATGCTCGCGAGGCGCGCGAGGAGGTCGCGCTGCGGCACGGGGTCGCGCTCGCGCAGCACCTGGCGCATGTTCGCGTAGTCGCCGGGATCGCCGATGCCGTAGATGCACGAGACCGTCGCCACGATCACCACGTCCTTGCGCTCGATGAGGCTCTTGGTCGCCGACAGCCGCATCTGCTCGATGTGCTCGTTGATCGACGAGTCCTTCTCGATGTAGAGGTCGCGCGAGGGCACGTAGGCCTCGGGCTGGTAGTAGTCGTAGTACGAGACGAAGTACTCGACCGCGTTCTCGGGGAAGAACTCGCGGAATTCGGAGTAGAGCTGGGCGGCCAGCGTCTTGTTGGGCGCGATGACGAGCGTCGGCCGGCCCGTCTGGGCGATCACGTTCGCCATCGTGAACGTCTTGCCGGAGCCCGTGACGCCGAGGAGCGTCTGATAGGCGAGGCCGTCGTTGATTCCGTCCACCAGCTTTTCGATCGCCTGGGGCTGGTCTCCCGCGGGAGAAAACGGCTGGTGCAGCCGGAAGGGGCTACCGGGATAGGTCAGGACCGCCATGGGGTTCGGGGCTTTCGGAGCGAAACAGACGATTTTATCAATTCCAGAAGGTAAAATAGAGATTGGTCCATCCTCTTTCACCGTTCGGCCCCCGGAGAAGTCCATGTCGCTCGTCGCAAACCGCCTCAAGGTCATCAAGCCCTCGCCCACCCTCGCCGTCTCGGCCAAGGCGGCCAAGCTCAAGGCGGAAGGCAAGGACGTGATCTCCATGGGCGCGGGCGAGCCGGACTTCGACACGCCCGATTTCATCAAGGAAGCGGGGATCGCGGCGATCCGCAAGGGCCTCACCAAGTACACCGCGGCCGGCGGGACCCCGTCCCTGAAGAAGGCGATCATCGCGAAATACAAGCGCGAGAACGACCTCGACTCCACCGAGAAGCAGATCCTCGTCTCGGTCGGCGGCAAGCAGACTTCGTTCAACCTCTGCATGGCGCTCCTCAATTCCGGCGACGAGGCGATCGTGCCCGCCCCCTTCTGGGTCTCGTACCCCGACATGGCGATGATGGCGGACGGCAAGCCCGTCTTCATTCCGGCGGACATCGACCAGGGATTCAAGATCAACGCGCAGCAGCTGGAGCGCGCGATCACGCCGCGCTCACGCCTTATCTGGATCAACAGCCCTTCGAATCCGACGGGCGCGGTCTACACGGCCGACGAGCTGAGGTCGCTCGGAGAGGTGCTGCGCAAGCATCCGAACATCATCATCGCGACCGACGACATGTACGAGCACATCCTGCTCGACGGCTCGAAGTTCATGAACATCGTGAA
>JADGRS010000437.1 GCA_017880705.1 Burkholderiales bacterium | reverse complement strand
AGGCCGCCGCCAATCGTGGCTCGACCTCGTGGCAACGATTGTACGCTCTTGTGTTCGATACCGCACTCAGCGTCAGTCTTTCAGGGTTGCGACCCGGGCGTTCTTCCGAAGTCAGCTTCACCGCTGTTCAAAAGCTGCCGGATCGACGCCTTCGGCTTCGGCTCGTACTTGTCGAGCTCGATAGACCTGTCGAGGATCAGGAGTCCCAAATACGAGAACCATGCGAACCAGAAGTAGATGAACGCGAACGGCGGCTTCAGCGCATAGATGAATGCGCCGAAGAGAACCATTGTGATCGGGACCGTGATGTAGAAGAGGATGCTGGGTCGACGCTTCGAAACGTTCGTGCAGTAGCGGCATGACATCAAGCCGCGCGAGAACCCCGCTCCACCCATGGCGTCGAAGGATGAAATCCCGAGCTTTTGGCAATGTGGACAGATGTGCACAAGGGCCTCCTTCTTGTTGCTGCGGGACGTGGCTCACCATAGGATCAACTACAAGAGGGTGTCAACCCGAAATGGTCTCAGTTGAGTAGCTTCCGGATCGAACCTACTCGCTCGGGTAGGAAAAGATACGCAAGCGCTGGATTCACGCGCGCAACGAGGCGACGCGCGAAGGATATCGTCGCGAGCTACGTGCAGTGGAAGATCACTTGAAAACGGTGGCGCCCCGAACACGAATCGAACGTGCGACCTGCCCCTTAGGAGGGGGCTGCTCTATCCACTGAGCTACCGGGGCGCTGCGGGCGAAATTATCGCACGCTGCGGCGGCGCTCAGCCCTTGCGCTCGCCGGCGATCGGCGCCGGCTTGATCGTTTCCTTCGTCCACAAGCTGCGGTCCCTCGCGCGCTCGCGAAACTGGGTGCTGCCGTCGAGGGCGACCTTCTCCACGACGATCCTGTCGCCGGCCACGACGAATGCGCAGCGCCCGCTTCGCAGCATCTCCATGCTGGCTTGCCAGTCGCGCGCCTGCTCGATCTTCTCGAACGCGTTCGCATCGTCCAGGGTGGCGCAGCCGCGCACGCCTTCCTTCAAGGTGATCTCTCCGGCGGCGGTGAGCCCGGTCTCGCAGCCCGCGAGGGCGGCGATCGCAATGAAGGCCAGGATGGGACGGCGGTTCATGAGGCACAGTCTGGGGCGCTTGGAATGGCCGGCCCTTGTCGCGGAGCAAGAGTTGTCGAGAGGGCTGCGAGAGTGCGCCTCGCGTAGCCCAGCTTGCGGCTGCGTTCGAGGCGGCTCGCGAAACGCGGAAAGTCGAGCCCGAGGGTGCCCTGCAATGCGCGCGCCCGCTCATGGATCGACGGCCAGCTGGTCTCCTGCACGGCCTGCTTGAAGGCGAGCACGATCTCGTTACCTTCGCCCTCCACCGGCACCAGCAGGACGTCGTCCGAGAAGACCCGGGTCATCATCGCGAGATGACGGCGGCGATCCTCGGTGGGCCCCGCGAGATTGGCGACCAGGATTCCCCCTGCGTTCAGCGTCGAGCAAACATTCTTGTAGAAGGCTTCCTGGCCGACCGAAGCCGCGATACCGTCACTTTCGAATGCGTCGCAGATGACGACGTCATAGCGCTGGCGGCTATTCGCCACGTACCGCGCTCCATCCGCGGCGATCACTGCGAGGCGTCGCGAGGCCCGCGGAATGAAGAAGTAATCCCGAAGCGCAATCACGTCGTCGTCGCGCTCGACCGCATCGACCCTCGCGCGCGGCAAGTGCCGGTAGCAATACTTCGCGAGGGAACCACCTCCCAGGCCCACCATGAGGATCCGGCGAGGCGTTGCCTGGAAGAGGAGAAAGCTCATGACCTTGCGTGTGTAGGAAAGGTCCAGTGCCCACGGATCGTCCAGCCGCATGCGGCTCTGGATGTTGTCGAGCGAAAAGTAGAGCGTGCGTTCCTGCGCGCTTTCCCCGATGAACGGCTTGCGATAGCGCCGTCGGAGAATGGCTTCCAGGAGCTCGCCCCGATTCGCCGACGGAGGTTCGAGGACCCTGAGGGTCTCGCCCCGCCATGCGACGACCGGGAGGTCGAGCAGTTCAGGCTTCACGACAGCCACCCATGGGAATATCCGGACAACTTCCATTATCGCATCGTCGAAAATCATCGGGTCCATGGAGCCGCGCACGCGGGAAGGGTATATTTCGACGAATGCGGACACTCCATCCCGTGGCGGCGTCAATTCTCGTGTTAGCGGCCACGGCCCATGCGCAACCGTTCAACGTGGATATCCATCCGGCCGAGATCGAGACCTTTGACGTATCCGGGCGCACCATCGACGAGGTGTCGGGTCGTATCGGGCTCGGCCACGTCGCCCGCACCCGGTGGCACGTGGGCTGGAAATACGCTTTCGAGGAATCGGGCAGCTGCCGGCTGAAGGATTTCCGTGTCGATGTGAGCGCCACGATCCGCATGCCGCGATGGGTGGACCGAGACTCCGCCTCACCCGCCGATCGAAGGACATGGGACGCGTTCGACGTCGCGATGCGGAAGCACGAGGAGGGTCACCGCGAGAACGGCATTCACGCGGGACAGGAGCTCGCGCGGGAGATTCCCGGCGTCGGTTCGCGCGGGGACTGCGGGCAACTCAAGGCCGCCATCGAGGAAACCGCGAATCGCATCGTCGCGAAGTATGGCCAGGCGGACGCGGACTACGATCGGGTGACGAACAACGGCCTCACGCAGGGCGCCGTGCTTCGTTGACCCTCGCGGCTCCCGCATTCGGCGAACCGCGGCCCTTCGAATCGCACGTCAAAGCCGCTATAATCGACCCTCTCGAGTGCCCCCACCGGAGAGGTGGCAGAGTGGTCGATTGCGGCAGACTCGAAATCTGTTGTACGGCAACGTACCGGGGGTTCGAATCCCTCCCTCTCCGCCATCATTCGTGAAAGCCCGATGCATGCCGCACCGGGCTTTTGCATTGCGCAGATGCAATCACAACCTGGGAGCGTGACATGGCAGAGCTCAAGAAGATCGACGTCGTGCAGGGTTCCGGCGCGGAGGCGAAATCGGGGCCGGTGG
>JADGRS010000436.1 GCA_017880705.1 Burkholderiales bacterium | reverse complement strand
CTCTCCCGACGAGCCCTACGCCCTCTTCTATGCGACCCTCATCTCGGCGATCGACAGCGCCGAGACGAGCGTGCATCTCACCAACGCCTATTTCGTGCCCGATCCCCAATTGATCGCGGCGCTCACCAACGCGGCGGCGCGCGGCGTCGACGTGAGCCTCATCCTTCCGAGCAACACCGACAGCTGGCTGGTCTACAACGCGGGCCGGTCGCACTATGAGCACCTGCTGAAGGGCGGCGTGAAGATCTACGAGCGGCGCGGAGCGCTGATGCACGCCAAGACCGGCCTCATCGACGGCGTGTGGTCGACCATCGGCTCCACCAACCTCGACCGCCGCAGCTTCCTGCACAATCAGGAGATCGACGCGGTCGTGGTGGGGCCCGACTTCGGCACGCAGATGCAGGCGATGTTCGACGCCGACATCGCGGTCTCGGATGACATCACGCTCGAGAAATGGGAGCGCCGCTCGCTCGCCGACCACGTCCGGGAGCTCGCGGCCCGCGCCTGGGCCTACTGGTTGTGATCGAATCAACAAGGAGAAAGCCATGAACAGCCAAGTCGGAATCTGGATCGACCACAAGGAGGCGTACCTCGTATTCGTCGGCGAGGGCGCGCCGGAAACGCAGCACGCCGAATCGGGCGTGGGCCACCACGTGCGATTTTCCGGCCACCACGCGTCGCAAGACGGCTCGGCCGACGACCAGCGCGACCGGCAGTTCGCGGCGCACCTCGACAAGTACTACGACGACGTGATCGCGCACATGCAGGGCGCCAAGTCGATCCTCATCTTCGGCCCCGGCGAGGCGAAGGGCGAGCTGAAGAAGCGGCTCGCGGCAAAGGGGCTGGGCGATCGGATCGTCGGCGTCGAGACCGTCGACAAGATGACCGATCACCAGATCGCCGCGAAGGTCCGCACGCATTTCCTGCCGGGCCCGCCGATTTGATGATGATCCCGAGGATCCTGGCGGCGCTGGCGATCGCGGCGCTGGGCGCCGCGCGCGCCGAGGATCCCGTGGCGGTCTCCGGCCCGGCCGTGGTGCTCCAGGCGCGATACGCGGCGTTCAGGGAGCAGCACGTGGAGAATCGATTCCATCGGCCGCTGCGCATCGAGTCGCGCGAAGGCAAGGACGACATCGCGGGCGAGATCCACGCGCTGGTCGAGACCCCGTTCGCGGTGACGGCCGCCGCGCTGAAGGATCCTTCCCATTGGTGCGAGATCCTGCTGCTGCATCTCGATACCAAGGACTGCCGCGTTTCGATCGACGCCGGGGGCACCACGCTGCGCGTCGGAGTGGTCACGCACTACGACCAGCCGGCATCGGCGGCTTTCATTGCCACGTTCAAATACCGCATCGCCGAGGAGACCGCGAGCTTCCTGCAGCTGAGGCTCGACGCGGCCGCGGGACCCGTCGGCACGCGCGATTACCGGATCGATTTCGAGGCGATGCCCGCCGACGGCGGCCAGACCTTCATCCGCATGTCGTACTCGTACTCCTACGGCTTGTTGGCCAAGCTCGCCATAGGCGCGTATTTCGCGACCTTCGGGCGCGGCAAGGTCGGATTCACCGAGGTTGCCGTCGATGCCGATGGCCAGCCGCGCTATATCACCGGCATGCGCGGCGTCGTGGAGCGAAACACCATGCGCTACTACCTCGCGGTCGAGGCCTATCTCGGCGCGATGGCGCTACCGTCGGAGGCGCGCGTCGAGAAGAGCCTGCGCGATTGGTACGCGGCGGCGGAGCACTATCCGCGCCAGCTGCACGAGATGGAGCAGGGCGACTATCTCGCGATGAAGCGCCGGGAGTTCGCGGAGAAGCCCGGACCGTCGTAGCGGCGGCCAGCGGCGCTGCGCCCGCTCCCGCGGCGACCGGCTAGCGTCGTTCCGCGCGCTGCCAGTGCTCCAGCTCCGCGCGGCGATGCTGCATCAGGCTCGCGCGCATCTCGTCGAGCTTGCGATGCAGCTGCTGGATCGCGAACTCCGCCTTGATGTTCACCTGGTAGTCCTGGTCGGCCTGGAGCCGGTCCTTCGACGCCTGGCGGTTCTGGCTCATCATGATCACGGGCGCCTGCAAGGCGGCGAGGCACGAGAGGATGAGGTTGAGGAAGATGTAGGGGAAGGGATCCGGAGGCGCGGTGAGCAGCCACACGGTGTTCACCGCCATCCACGCGCCGAGGAACACGCCGAACGCGATGATGAAGGTCCACGAGCCGCCGAAGCGCGCGACCAGGTCGGCGATCCTCTCGCCGAAGCTCATCTTCTCGTCGGCGATCTCGTTCACGTTGCGAAGCTTGAGGCGCGAGAGCATCTCGTCGGCGCCGCGCAGGCGCTCGATGATGACGCTCATGAACTGCCGCGCCGCGACCGGGTGCTGCTCGATCAGGTCGGCCATCGCGTGGACGGGAATGCAGATGAGGGACGTATCGACGGTGGCGCGCGCCGTCGCGGTGCGCGGCTGGTTGTCGAAGACGCCGAGCTCGCCGAAGAACGAGCCCGCCTCGAAGGTCGCCACGGTGATGTCGTCGACCACCGCCGGCAGCACGATGTCCACGATGCCGTCCTCGACGATGTAGAAGAACTTGGGGATGTCGCCCTGCTTGAAGATCGCCGCGCTCGCGCTGAAGACCTGGCGCACCGCCGCCACGCGCATCGGCTCGAGCTGGTCCGCGGGAATGTTGCGGAAGAGCGGCAGCCTGTCCAGCGGGTAGTCGTCGAGCATGGTCCCTCCTCGGATAAGGACGGATTTCACGCGTCTTGCGCCGCCGCGTCAACCGACGAAAAAAGCCCCGCGAGGGCGGGGCTTTTCCACGGCGTGGGCTGATCGCTAGCGGTCGGGGCCCTAGTCCTTGTTGTCGCGGCCCTTCTCGTCCTTGCCTTTCTGCTTGTCCTGCGCGCCCTTCTCCTGTTGCTGGCGCTGGGGCTCCTGCTTCGGCGCTTGCTGCGCGCGTTGCGGCACCTCCTGCTTCGGCGCTTGCTGCGCGCGTTGCGGCACCTCCTGCTTCGGCGCTTGCTGCGCGCG
>JADGRS010000435.1 GCA_017880705.1 Burkholderiales bacterium | reverse complement strand
ACGGCGTCGTCGCGCTCGTGGCCCAAGGCCTCATCGGCCGATACTGGCTGTCGCAGTCGACGAAGGCGACCGCCTGAGGCTCATGACGCAACGGATTCCGGCACCACTTGCTTCTCGGCCTCATCCGCCTCGACGGCGGACGCCCTGACCAGGAGCACGGGAACGGGCGCCCTGCGGACGATCTCCTCGGCGTCGCTCCCGAGCATGAGGCGACCGACCCCGCGACGCCCGTGGGTGCCGATCACGATGAGGTCGGCATTCCAGGCCTTCGCCTGGTCGATCACCTGCTCGGACACGCGAAGCGACAAGTTGTCGAGCAGCACGGTCTCCGCGCCGATCCCTTTCGCCGCCGCATGGAACTTGCCTCGCTCGAGGATCTCCGCTCCGGCCTTGGTCATCACCGCGATCGCTTCGCTGGCGTAGATGCCGACCGGCTCGATGCAAGTGGTGAAGTTGATCAATTCGATCACGTGGATCAAGCGCAGGCTCGCGCCCGCGAGCTGCGCGACCTTGATGGCTTCGTCCAAGCCCTTCGCCGCGGTCGGGCTGCCATCGATCGGGACAAGTATCTTCTTGTACATCGCCGGCCCTTTCAGGTGCTGGAACACGGTCCCATTTTCGCCCCGCCATTCGAGCGCGCCTTGCGCTTGCTCAACAACCCGGCGTCGCCGCCTGCCTAAGCTCGTGACATGAAGCGCGAGCTTCGCAATCTCGGCATGCCCGTCGCCGGCAGCGCGCCTCGCGCATTGCCCGAGCGCTCTCTTGAACTGAAGGTCGCCGCCTTGTCCGACCCGCGCTGCTATCCGCGGGGGAGTCCGCGCGTCGAAGCCATCGAGACGCACCTGTCGTGGATATTCCTCACCGAGCACCACGCCTACAAGCTGAAGAAGCCGCAGCGCTTCGACCACTACGACCTGGGCAGCGTCGAAGCACGCCGCCGGCACTGCGCGATGGAGATCCGCCTCAACCGCCGCCTCACCGACGACGTCTATCTCGGGGCGGTGCCGCTCGCCCGCGCGGACGACGGCCGCCTGCGCCTGGAGGGCGAGGGCGAGGTGGTCGATTGGCTGATCGAGATGCGTCGCCTGCCGCGCGAGCTGATGCTCGACCAATCGATCGCACGCGGCGCGGTACGCGATAGAGACCTGCTTGCGCTGGTGGAAGTCCTCGCGCGCTTCTATCGCATCTGCCCCCCGGCGCCGCTTCGCGGGCCCGAATTCCGCGCGCACTTCGCCGCGCGCCTGGCGCACCACGTGAGCGAGCTCTCGCGCTTCGGCGAGGTTTTGCCGATCGTGCTCGTCGAGGATCTGGGCGAGGGCCAGCTCGCGTTCCTCGAGCGCGAGGCCACGCTCTTCGACGAGCGGGTCGAAATGGGTTTCGTGGTGGAAGGTCACGGCGACCTGCGGCCCGAGCACATCTGCCTCGAGCCCCGGCCGCAGATCATCGACTGCCTGGAATTCTCGCGCGAGCTGCGCACGGTCGATTGCGCCGAGGAGCTCGGTTTCCTCGCCCTCGAATGCGAGCGGCTCGGCGCCGCCCGGATCAAGGACGAGCTGTTCGAAGCCTACGGCGCGATCTCGGGCGATCGTCCGCCGGCGGCGCTCGTGGATTTCTACCAGAGCCATCACGCGCTCGCGCGGGCGAGGCTTGCAATCGTCCACCTCGACGATCCGGCGCCGCGGGAGCCCGCGCGATGGCCGCGCCAGGCGCGCGACTACCTGCGGCTCGCCGAAGAGCATCTCGATCGCTGCGCGATCGCGCCGCAGCGGGCCTAGCGCTCGAGCAGCTCCTCGATCGAGCCGCCGGCGTTCAGGCGCGCGATCGCCGCGGCGAAGAGTCCCGCCGTGGGCACGCGCTCCACGCGCCCCGCGAGCGCGGCGTCGGCGCGCAATGGCGTGACGGCATCGGTGACGACGATACGTTCGATCGGGCTCGCGCCGAGCACCTGCGCGGCCTCTCCCGCGAACAGGCCGTGGGAGGCGGCGACGAGCACGCGCTTCGCTCCATGCGCGAGGCATGAACGCGCCGCGCGATCGACGGTGTGCCCGGCCGCGATGAGATCGTCCACGATGAGCGCGACGGCGCCCTTCACCTCGCCCACCAGCGCGTCACCGCGCACCACGCCTTCGCTGCGATGCTTCTCCGCGAACGCGGCGCCGACCGGCCGGCCGAGGAGCGCCGCGAAGTGACGCCTGAACCGGTCCGCGCGCTTGATTCCGCCCGCGTCGGGCGACACGACGCTCACCGGCTCGTCGCCCACGAGCGAGGCGCACCGTGCCGCGAGGAGCGGGGCGGCCTCCAGGTTCACGGTGGGAATGCGGAATGCGTTCTCGAACGCGGCGACGTTGTGCACGTCGAGCGTCACGACGCAGCCCGCTCCCGCCGCCTCGAAGAACGCGGCCACGTAGCGCGTCGTCACCGGATCGCGACTCTTGGAGCGCTGGTCCTTGCGCGCATAGGCGAGATACGGCACCACCGCGGTCACGCGCGCGGCCGCCGCGTCGCGCAGGGACCCGATGAAGAAGAGCAGGCGCAGGAGCTTGTCGTTCGGGCTTTGCGCGCCATCCGCGTGCAGCGAGTGGATCACGTACACGTCGCGCCCCCGCACGTTCGCGAGCGAGCGCGACTTGTGCTCGCCGTCGTCGAACTCCCGCTCCTCGTGGGCGCTCAGCGCGATCCCCAGGTCCGACGCGACCGCGAAGCCCGGATCGGCGCTCGCGCCCAGCGCGAAGACGAGCGGCCCGTCGCCCATCGGATCTAGCGCCGCACCCAGTCTTCGACGAAGCGCTCGCTGCGGATGGCGCCCACGACGTCGGTCAGGGTCTCGCCGGCGCTCTCGAGCAGGTCGTCGAGCGAGGCGAGGCCCACGAGCCAGCCCGCATCGTCCACCACCGGGACGCGCCGGACGCCGCGGACGCGCATGGCCTTCAGCGTGTCGGGGATCTCGTTGTCGGCGCGGACGGTGAACGCCGGCTCGCTCATGATGTCGCCGACTCGCAGGCCGCGCGGATCCAGGCCGGC
>JADGRS010000099.1 GCA_017880705.1 Burkholderiales bacterium | reverse complement strand
CTCAACACTTCGTTCTCCTTCAAGCCTTATCCGCAGATAAACGCAGATGAACGCGGTAGAACCTCGAAGAGTGATCCATTGCCTGATCAGCCGCACCTTCGAAAGGAGCGCACGATCACTCGACCTGCCTTTGGGGTTACCGCGTTCATCTGCGTTTATCTGCGGATTCAAAGCTTTTCGCACGCATCACTCCTTGACGCCGAATTTCTTGCCGAGCCACTGGGCGAGCAGCACGAGGACGAAGAGCGCGAGAATGAGGAGCACGCCGAGGGCGGAAAGCTCGACGTACTGTCCGTTCTCCCAGAGCTCCCAGATCACGATCGACACCACCTCCGTGCCGGGGCTGTAGAGCAGGATCGAGCTGGAGAGCTCGCGGATCGACACGATCACGATGTAGATCCAGCCCGCGACCAGGCCCGGCTTCAGCAGCGGCAGCACGATGCGCCGGAACGTCGTGAACCACGAGGCGCCGCTCATCGCCGCCGACTCCTCGAGCTCCTTGTGGATCTGCAGCATCGAGGTCGTGTTGTAGCGAAGCCCGTAGGGCATGAAGCGCGTGATGTAGGCGACGAACATGATCCAGATCGTGCCGTAGATGCCGATGTCGAAATTGAGATAGAAGATCATGATCGCGAGGCCCAGCACCAGACCCGGGAAGACCATCGGAAGCGACGCGATGTTGTCGAGGATCCAGCGCCCGGGCATCCTCGTCTTCACCACGATCCAGCAGATGACGGAAGTCACCAGCATGATGAGCGTCGCGCTCCCGAAGGCGAGCAGGAGGCTGTTCCACACCGAGCTCGCGAGGTTCGGGTACGTGAGGATGAACCGATAGGGCTCGAGCGTGAGGTTCTGCAATGCGTGCCACGACGGCACCGCGTAGAACTTCTGGAACGACGACCACAGCAGCACCGAGAACGGCAGCACGACGATCAGCAGGAAGTAGGCGATGAAGAGCGCCGCGGTGAACCAGCGCCACGCCCCGAGGTCGATCTGGCGCGGGCGGAATCCCTTGCCCGTCATCGTGGCGTACCGGCTGCCGCGGCTCGACAGCCGCGACTGGAAATAGACGCCCACCGTCGTGATCGCGAGGAGCGTCACCGCGTAGGCCGACGCGAGCCCGACCTGGCTCGGATAGCGGTGCACCGCCTGGTAGATCGACGACGTGAAGACCTGGATGCCCACGGGAAGGCCGAGGAGCGCGGGCACCTCGAAGGATTCGATCGCGCGCACGAAGAGGATGAGGATCGTCGCGAAGATCGCCGGCCACGACAGCCTCAGCGTGACCCGCCAAGCGACCTGCAGCACGTTCGCGCCGCTCATCATCGCGGACTCCTCGAGCGCCGGATCCATCGAGCGGAACGCCGCCGACATGAGCAGGAACGCCATCGGCGAGTAGTGCAGGCCGTCCACCCAGATCATTCCCCACAACGAGTAGACGTCGAAGAGCGGATCGTCGATGCCGAGCGCGTTCTTGAGCACCAGGTTCAGGATGCCGATCTTCGGGCTGGCGAGAAGGATCCACGCCACCGTGAAGAGGATGCTGGGGATGATGAGCGGGATGATCGACAGCGCGTAGAAGAGCGTCTTGAACGGCGTGTTGGTGCGCTCGTTCATCCATGCGAGGCCGGTGCCCACGAGGAACGAGAAGCTCGACGTGCCGATCGCGAACAGCACCGAATTCCTGAAGAGCCGCCAGGTCTCGCTGCTGCCGTAGGCCTCGGTGTAGTTGGAGAGCGTGAAGCGCGCGGCCTCGTCGGCCGTCTGCGGCGTGAAGAAGCTCTGCCACACGAGGAAGCCGAGCGGCACGATCGCGAGATAGACGGTGATCGCCACGCACAGCGCGATCACCACCCAGCCCCACTCGAAGCGGCGCGCGTCCGCGGGATGCGCAACGGTTGCAGCGAGGCTCATTGCGCCATCAGCTTGGCGTGGTGGAAGTCCCACACCTTGCGAAGGAGGTGCGGCTTGCGAAGGTTCGCGCCGATCTTCTCGACTTCGGCCGCGACGAGCGCGTAGGGCGTCCCGAGGGCGCGCGCGAGATACTGGCGCTTCGCCGTCTCCTCGAGGTAGATCGCGAGGACGAACGCCTCGACGATGTCCGCGCCCACCACCACCGCGCCGTGGGACTTGAGCATCACGACGCGATGGCCGCCGAGGGCGGCGGCGAGCTCGACGGCGAGATCCTGCCGGTTGATCGAGGCGGTCTTCGCGAAAGTCTGCACCGGGCCCATCACGGCGGCCTGCATCGTCACCGGCTGGACCGTCTCGCCCACCATGCTGAAGAGCGTCGACCACAGGGGATGCGTATGGGCGACCGCATTCACGTCGGGCCGGCGGCGGTAGATCTCCGTGTGGATGTGGAACTCCATCGGCGGCATGACGTCGCCCCCGACGGGCTTGCCGTCCATGTCGATCGCGATGATGTCCGCCGGAGTGATCCAGCTGCGCACGGACTTCCCCGAATTGATGAGGACGTGTTCCGTTCCCGGCACGCGGCAGCTCATGTGGCCGTTGAAATCGATCACCTCCGCGGCCTCGAGCATGCGAAGGGCGTCGGCGAGGGTCCTGGCGAGCTCGCTCATGCCCCGCCCCCCGGCGCGTGATGATGGTGGCCGTGGCCATGCTCGTGATCGTGCGAATGGCCGTGATCGTGGCCATGGGAATGGGATCCCGGGCGCGGGCCGCGCGGATCCTCGCTGAAGACGAGCGACTTGATGGTGACCGGCACGGTGTACGAAGGCATGCGCACGCGCCCGAGGTCCACGTAGTCGAAGTCCCACAGCGAGATTCCGTCGATCACGAGAACGTCGGACGCGACTCCCCACTCCTCCTTCAGCAGCGCGCCCAGCGAATGGGCGATGTCGCCGTCGAGAACCAGGAACAGCGGCTTCGCTTCGAGCACCGTCATCGGCAGCGCGGCGACGATGCCCTGCGCCAGCGCGGCAAGGCGGGCGTACGAGGGCGGCCCTTGCCAACGGAATGCGAGCGCGACTTGCGCCTGGCCCTCGACGAGGTCGAACGCCTCGAAGTGGCGCGCGATCGCCTGCGTCACGCGCGCGGCGTCGATCGCTCCATCGAGCGAGATGTCGGGCTGCAGCACCTGAAGGTTCTTGCGCGGCAGGAGCGCGGCGGGATTGGAGATGTAGACCGTGTTGCCTGAGAGCTGCACGCTGTACTCGGACGCGCCGATCGCCGTCGCCCGGATGCATTCGCCCGCGGGGAGCAGCGGGAAGGGCAGGAGCCCCGCGTCAACGCGCTTCCTCATCGCGTGGCCGAGGCGCCGACCGAGGTCGCCGAAGTCGCGCTCCTCCCGGCCGTACACGTACTCGGCGACGCCGCCCGAGAACATCACGCCCGCGATGCCCTCGACGGGCTCGAGCGCATCGGTGAGCCACAACGCGTCGACCGGCGCGGGCGTGGAGCCCTGCGTGAGCGCTGCGACGAGCGCATCGGCCATCCAGCCCGCGAGGCGATCCAGGTCGGCGCCGGCGACGCGATCGCCCACGTTCCATTGGAATCCCGCGTTCTTCGCGAGCTGCCTGCCCGCCGGATCGAGGCGCGTGATGCGTCCTTCGTCCACCACGACGAGCCTGCCCCCGATATGGATGGCCGCGGTATGCACGACGCGCCCGCCCTCCACCAGCGCGAGCTTGGTGGTGCCCCCGCCGATGTCGACGTTGAGCACCGGCTTCGCCAGGTCGTGGGATGCCTTAGCGGCGCCGGAGCCGTAGGCGGCGAGAAGCGACTCCATGTGGTGGCCCGCGGCGGCGCACACGAACTCTCCGCCCATCTCGGCGATCACGTCGGCGATTGCCTTTGCGTTCTCGCGGCGCAGCGCCTCCCCGGTGAGGATCACCGCGCCCGTGTCGATCTGGTCGGGATGAATGCCCGCGGCGGTGTACGCGGCGTCCACGATGTCGCCCACGGCGCGTTCGTCGATGCGCGTATCGCTCTGGTAGGGCGTGAGGGCGACAGGCGATTGGTAAAGCGTCTCGCGCTTCACGACGAAGTAGCGGCTGGTGAGCTCTTCGGCGAGGCGGCGCATGTAGACGCGCGAGAAGATCACCTGCGTGCCCGAGGAGCCGATGTCGATGCCCACCGAGACGAGCGTGATGTGGTCCTGCTGCCACAGCGCGTCGTTCTCGAGGTCGTGCTCGCCCAGGTCGTCGTGATCGTGGTCGTGCTCGCCCTCGGCATGCGCATGCACTCCGCCCTCGCCCATCAAGTGGTCGACGAGCGTGTGCTTCTTCGCGCCCAAAGGTTCCGCCATCAGAAGGTCCATCCGGCCATCAGATCTTGAAGCTTTCCATCGTCTCGGGCGCGAAGAGCTCCTCGGGCGCGAGGAGGCGCTTCGAAAGGCCCTGCTCGTGGTGGTAGCGCAGGAACGTGGCGAGCGTCTCGCGGTTGGGCGCGAAGCCGTAGGGCCAGAAGTCGTCGCCCATCAGCGCTCGGGCATCCTCCACGTGCTTCGTGAGCCACGGCAGCATCGCCTTCAGGGCCGCGGTCACGTAGAGGTCGTCGTAGGTCTCGCGCTGCGCCTGGACGAAGGCCTTGTAGAGCGACATCGCCACCCAGGGATGCTCCTCGTAGAGGCTCCTGCGGATCGCGACCGTGTGCATGATCGGGAAGATCTTCGTCTTGCGGTAGTACGCCTGCTCGACCTCCATGTAGTTCTCGAACAGGCGCTTCACCTTGCCCCCGCCCGTGCGATACGTGGAAGGCATGCGCGCCGTGTAGAGCGCATCGATGCCGCCGTCGCGAAGCATCGCCGCGAGCGTGTCGCGCTCGCCGATCGGCTGCACCTTGATGCGCGGCGGAAGATCGAGCTTGAGCTTCTCGGGCCGGCCCGGCTCCTCCTCGCCTCCGGTGTAGTAGGTGACGCTATCGGCGGGAACGCCATACTCGTCCTGCAGGATGCCGCGTATCCAGACGGGCGCGGTCATCTGGTACTCGGGATTGCCGACTTTCCGGCCGATGAGATCCTTGGGCTCCCGGATGCCGGCACTCGCATTCACGTAGATGCACGAATGGCGGAAGAAGCGCGAAGGAAAGACCGGAATCGCGATGAAGCGCTTCTGCTCCTTGAAGAGCGACACCGTGTACGACGACAGCGACATCTCCGCCACGTCGAACTCGCGGTGGCGCAGCATCCGGAAGAAGGTCTCCTCCACCGGCATGTTCAGGTACGTGAGGTCGATGCCGTCGGGCTGGATGCGCCCTTCGAGCAGGCCACGGGTGCGGTCGTAGTTCCAGCAGCCGAGGGAAAGGCGGAGTTTCGACACGTCGCGTCCTTCAGTAGAAGCTGTCGAAGTGGACTTGCGGATACGGCACGCGCTTCTCGATCAGCATCTGCTGCACGGCTTTCGCCATCGGCGGCGGGCCGGCGAAGTAGTACTCGAATTCGGCCCAGCGTTCGCCGACGAAGTCGCGCGCGATCTCGTGCACGAATCCGGTCGCCCCTTGCCAGGTGTCCACGGGACCGGCCCTTGGCTCCGACAACACCGGCGTGAAAGTGATCCGCGTGCCGAATCCGGGAAGCGCCTCGAGCTCGGCGTTGCCGCACAGGTCGCGCACGCCGCGCGCCCCATAGAACACGTGGATTTTGCGCCCGTCGAGGCGCGGCTCGGCCATGGCGCCGCGGGCGAGCGACAGCACCGGCGCCAGGCCCGAGCCGCCGCCGATGAGGACGATGTCGCGTGGGCTCTCGGGCCTCAGGTACGCGAGGCCGTAAGGACCGTCGAGCGTGACCTGCGATCCGATCGGCACCCGGTCGAAGAGCGTCACGGTGCCCGTCCCGCCCGGCACGCGGCGCACGATGAACTGCCACGTGCCGCTGCCGTCGTCGATGTTCGACATCGAGTAGGTGCGCGGCGCCTCGAGCCCCGGAAGGTAGAAGAGCGCGTACTGCCCCGGAAGAAAGCCCGGCGAATCCTTCGCGGTGAACGTGAATTCGCGCATGTCGTGGGTGAGATCGCGAAAGCTCGTGAGCGTCGCGGCGAACCGCGCCGGCTTGTGGCGCGGAACGTTCTCCTCGCGAAGCCGCACCTTGATCCTGCAGTCCGTTCCCGGCTGCGCCTGGCAGGCAAGCACGCGGTTCTTCGCGCGGTCGCGATCGGTCAATCCGGGCGCTTCGGGACGCAGCGACGTCACCTGCCCATCGACCAGCTCGACCTTGCACGTGCCGCACGATCCGGCGTTGCACTCGTAGGGAAGCCCCAGGCCCGCGCGAAGGCCCGCGCGCAGCAGCGTATCGTCCGCTTCGCAGTGGAACTCGGGGCCGTTGTCGATGCGGATGGAATGCATCAATCCGCCATCAGCGTGCCGGCAAGCGATGGAAGGTAGCCCAGCCGCCGCGAGATCGCCTCCGCGGCGGCGACGACCGAGGGGATGGTCGCCTGGAGGTTCTTCTTCGTCATGCGCTGCACCGGGGCCGCGACGCTGATCGCCGCCGTCACCTGGCCCGAGTGGTCGCGGATCGGAGCTGCGATGCAGCGCAGGCCCACCTCGATCTCCTCGTCGTCGATCGCGTAGCCCTTCTGGCGGATGGTCGCGAGCTCGGCGCGCAGCTTCTCGGGATCGGTGATGGTGCCTTGCGTGTAGCGCTTCAGGCCGTTGTCGATGATCTGCTGCACGATCTCGGGCGGCTGGAACGCGATGAGCGCCTTGCCGACGCCAGTGCAGTGCGCGGGCGCGCGTGATCCGAGCCCCGACGACATCCGTACCGCCTGGCGGCTCTCGCGAATGCGGATGTAGAGCACGCTCAGGTGATCGAGGATCGCGAGCTGCACCGTCTCGCCGGTCTCGTCGGCGAGCGCGTGGATCTGCACTTGCGCGCCCGAGTTGGTGTCCATCTTGCGCCGCACCATGGTCCCCAGCTCGAAGAGCGCGAGGCCCAGGCGATACTTGCCGGTCTCTCGGTTCTGCTCGAGGATGTCGTACTCGACGAGCGTGGTCGCGAGGCGATGCACCGTGCTCTTCGCCAGCCCGAGGCGCGTCGCGAGCGCGCTGATCCCCATCTCGTATTCATCCTCGGAGAACGCCTTGGTGAGGCGAATCGAGTTCGCCACAGAAGAGAGGCGCACGCGCCGCGCCTTGGGCTTCTTCACGCGTTCCATCGGCTAGGCCTCCTGCCCCGCGAGCCGCATCGCGATCGCGTAGGAGGCCGCGACCGCGACGACCACGCCCGCGCTCAATGCGATTCCCCACGACGCCACCCGCTCGTCGAGCGCCGGCAGCACGTAGCGCGCCGCCGCCAGCGCCGCGATCGCAAGCGACGTGAAGCCGATGGCGAGGCTCATCAGGCGCGAGGCGGCCGCGGCACGCCGGTCCGCGGAGCGCACGAGCTGGCTCACCCACAGCCCGTTCAGCGCGTCGGTCGCCATCATGCCGGCGGTGAAAACCAGGCCGAGGATCGTGGCGAACGCCCAGCCCGCGAGATTCGAGCCCGTGATGGAGAAGAGCACCGCCTGGCTGATGGTGTCGAAGGAAATCGCGAACGCCGCGCCGACCGCGGCGATCAGCATCGGATGATCCACGCGCGTGAAGCGCTCGAAGAGGCGGCTTCGCATGCCCACCGCGCGGACGATCTCTCCGCCGGGCGCGCGCAGCACCGCGGCGAGATTCGCGAGACCGAGGAGCGCGAGGAACGCGATCGAGATCCACGTTCCGGCGTTCTCGAGCCACACCGGCGCCCTCCACTCGGTCGCGACCGTGGCGACGGCGATCGCGACGATCGTCACCACGACGCCGTGGCCCGCCGAGAAGAGGAGACCCGACCAGCGCGACAGCGCGGGACGGCGCGCCGCGTTGAAGCGCGTGAGCCCGTCGATCGCGGCCAGGTGATCGGGATCGAGGCCATGCTTGAGGCCCAGCAGGAACACGACCCCGACCAGGGCCAGCCAATGAGTAGGCAGGGTGTCCATCATTTCTCGAGCCTCATACTCGCGCCTCGGGTCTCAGTTTTGCAGGAACAGCTCGTTCCACAGCTTCTCCCAGTGCGCCGACTCGTCGAGCACCGTCGCGGGATCGATCAGCGTGAAGGGAAAATCGTTCAATGTGCTTCTCACCTTGCGGCTCGCCGGAACTCGCCCCAGCGACTCGAAGAGCCTCTGGCCCTCGGGCGAGAGCACGAAATCGACGAAGAGGAGGGCTGCATTGGGGTGCGGCGCGGCCTTTGCGACGCCGATCCCCTGCGGGCGCGCGACGACTGGCTGCACCGGCACGAAATCGATCGGCGCGCCCTTGCGCTTCAGCGACTCGATGTTGCTGTTGTACATCGTCAGGCCCACGGCCACCTCGCCGGCGGCGACCAGTTCGGCGAGGAGGATGTGGCCCTTGCGCATGTCGGGCTTCATCGCCGCGAGCCTCGTGAAGTAATCGAGGCCCTTGTCGTTCCCCCATGTCTTCACCAGGGTCTCCATCCATTCGACGTCGGTCGCCTCGATGCCGATCCGGCCCTTCCATCGCGGGTCGAGGAAACCCTCGTAGGTCGGCGGAATCTCGGAGCGCTTCACCTTCTGCGTGTTGTAGCCCACGACGAAGTAATTCATGCGGTCGGGCATCCACGTGCGGTGGGAGGGAATCGCCGCCGGGGGAAGGTCCGCGATATAGGGAGAATCGAATTCGGCGAGGAGACGCTCGCGCGCGAGCATCTCCATCTCGGGGCCGTTGGTCTCCACCACGTCGACGCTGAAGTGGCGCGCCTGGGCCTCGGCGACGACGCGCTGGACCACCTTGTCCGAAAGCGCGCGCCACAGCACGACCTTCACGCCGTACTTTTTCTCGAAGGCCTCGGCGAGGGGCTTCGATTCCGTGGGCGCGAGCGAGGTATAGAGGACGAGGCTTCGCTCCTTGCGCGCGCGCTCGAGAAGGCGCGCGTCGCGGTCCGCCCCCCGGTAGCGCAACGTCTCGTCGCCCCGCGGTGGCGCCTGGCCGAAGACGGCCGGGGAAAGCGCGGCAACCAGGACCACGGCGGGGAGGAATCTCACGGGGCGCAGGGCGATGCGAATGGGACGGGCCCCATTCTATGTTCAACGGCCCGCGCGAGCAATCAAATGGAACGTCGTTCCGTATGCGAGAATTCCGCGGGACGCGCGCCCGGACGGTCCCTCTAGGGCATGCCGAGCGCCTGGCGGTCGAACACATAGAGCGAACCGCCCACAATCGCCACGGGCTTCACCTTGCGAAGCGCCGCGTAAGGGTCCCGGGGAAGGTAGACGCCCGCGA
>JADGRS010000434.1 GCA_017880705.1 Burkholderiales bacterium | reverse complement strand
TTCGGGAGGGCAGCGCCAGCGCGTCGCTATCGCGCGCGCGATCCTCGCGGACCGCGCGATCCTGCTCCTCGACGAGGCGACAAGCTCGCTCGATGCGGAGAGCGAGAAAGCGGTGCAGCTCGCGCTCGAGCGCCTCATGCGCGGCCGCACGACGCTCGTGATCGCGCACCGCCTCGCAACCGTCAAGTCTTGCAACCGCATCGTCGTCATGGATCACGGACGCATCGTCGCCACCGGCACCCACGCATCGCTCGTAGCGCAGGACGGCCTCTACGCGCGGCTCGCGGCGCTCCAATTCACCGCCACCGCACCATGAGAATCCAGGCATTGGCGGGCGCAGTCCTCGTCGGCATGGCGCTCGGCACCGCGTCCGCGCAAGACGCGGTCCCCGGCGCGGACGATCCATTCCGCGTCCTCGAGGATGCGTCGCGCCCCGAGACCGAGGCTTTCTATCGGAACGAGGGCGCCAGGGCGCGCGCCGCGCTCGACCGGATTCCCGGCCGCCCCGGCATGCTCGCCCGCATTCGCGCGTTATCGGAATCGGCGACCACGATCACCGCGCTCGCGCTCACCAACGGCCCGCGCGTCTTCTACCTGAGGCTCGCCCCGCGCGATGAGACGCCCGTGCTTTGCATGCGCGAGAGCCTGCTGGGCGCGGAACGCGTGCTGCTCGATCCCAGGCGCTTCTCGCGCGTATCGACCTCCGCCGCGATCGACTGGTTCGTACCCTCGCCTGACGGGCTTCACGTCGCGTACGGCGTGTCGCTCGCGGGAAGCGAGGACTCGGTGCTGCGAGTGCTCGCGACGGGGACCGCGATCGACCTGCCGCTCGAGATCGACCGCGCACGCTTCAATGCGGACCTCGCCTGGAATCCGGACGGAAGGTCCTTCTACTACGCGCGCATACCCGAGGGTGGGAGCGGCGCGCGGCGCTATGCGAACGTTCGCATGTACCGCCATGTGCTCGGACGCGATTCCTCGCACGACGAGGTGGTCTTCGCGCCCGGCGTCGGCGGGGCGCGCGACGTTCCCGAATTCGTCCAGCCATCCCTGCACGTTCCGGCCGAATCGCGCTACGCGTACGCGATCGCGCGCGACGGCGCACGGCGCGAGATCGCCGTGCACGTCGCCGAGCAGCGCGACCTCGCCAACGCGCGCCCCCACTGGCGCAAGCTCGTCGGCCCCGACGACGAGATCCTCGCGATCCTGGGATGGAAGGACGATCTCTACCTCCTGTCCCATCGCAACGCGCCGCGCCATCGCGTGCTGCGCGTGAAGGGCAACGCGCTCGACCTGAAGGCGGCGCGCGCCGTCGTGCCCGAAGGCGACACGGTGATCCGCGAGATGACGCTTGCGCGAGACGCCCTCTACCTGCGCACCATGGTGGCCGGCGTCGATCGCCTCGAGCGCGTGCCCCTGGGGCTCCTCGGCGCGAAGGCTCCGGAATTCGTGCGCACGCCCTTCGACAACGCGATCGTGCAGCTCGTGGCGCATCCGCGCGCCGAAGGCGCGCTGCTTCGCCTGCAGGGGTGGATCGAGGCCCCGAAGGTAGTGCAGGTCGACGCGAAGGGAAACATTCACGATCCGCGCCTGCAACCGCCGCCGGGCGCCGACTTCGCGGCCATGGACGAGGTCCGTCTCTATGCGCCGAGCGCGGACGGCGTCAAGATCCCGGTGACGCTCGTGTACCGCAAGACCACGACGCTCACCGGCCGCAATCCGACGCTTCTCACGGGATTCGGCAGCCACGGCGTCCCGATGGAACCAGTGTTCGACGCGGCGCGCCTCGCGTGGCTCGAGCGCGGCGGCGTCTTCGCGGTGGCGCACGTGCGCGGCGGCGGCGAGTACGGCGAGCAGTGGCACGACGCGGGCAAGCGCGGCGCGAACACCATTCGCGACTTCATCGCGGTCTCGGATTTCCTCGTGAGTTACGGCTTCACGAATCCGCGGCGCCTCGCGATCATGGGAGCCGGCGAGGGTGGCATCCCCGTGGGCGGCGCGATCGCGCGCCGTCCCGAGCTCTACGCGGCGGCCGTGGCGCAGGCGCCATTGATGGACATGATGCGTTACGCCTCGATGCCGGGCGGTCCCGCGATGGTGCCGGAGTTCGGCTCGGGTGCGACACCGGAAGGGCTCGAGGCGCTGCGAGCGATCTCCGCGTACCACCAGGTGAAGGAGGGCGCGCCATATCCCGCGGTCCTGCTGACCCTGGGACTCAACGACCCGCAGGTCGAGCGTTGGCAGCCCGGCAAGATGGCGGCGCGGCTCGCCTCCGCGACATCGAGCGGTAAGCCCGTGCTGCTGCGCGTCGATGCCGCCGGCGGGCACGGGCCCGGCGCCACGCGCGCGCAGCACGACGAGGATCTCGCCGACATCTACTCGTTCCTCCTGTGGCAGATGGGTGATCCGCAGTTCCAGCCGCCCGCGCCGGAGGCGCCTCCTCCATTGCCGACGGAGCCGCTATCGGCCGCGCCTGCGCCGGATGCCGCGCCCGCACCGCTGCCGGATGCGGACGCCACGCAATCTCCCAAGGAAGCTCCGCCGCGCTAGATGGCGGAGTTCGCCAGTCTGGTCACGGCGTTACATCCAACGCTTGCGGGCACCCGCGTCGCGACCCTGCGACGGCGCACCAACCATGCCGTCGACGGGACGGACCTCGGCGGGGGGAGGGCTCGAACGGTCCGTGGAAGGCTGCGGCGGTTCCTGCCAGTGAACGGCGGCGAAGCCCGCGAGGCCCAGCGAAGCGAGTGACAGCAGCGCCGCATAGATCCTGGCGAGCCGCGACCTGGATCGTTGGTGGACGAAGAGCAATCGGCGCGCGAGCATTTGGCTGGCCAGATGGGTGGTGGCGTCGTTCCCCGCCGCTGCCACGGCGTCCCCGGGAACCAAGCCTGACGCCCATCCTTCCCAAATTCGCGGCGCGAGTCTGTTCGTTATCGCACAAACGCCCGCCGCCCTGGATCGCGGCCGGCCCGAGTCACCTCGCCAGGGCCTTCGCGACGGCGTCGAAGAGCGTCTTCAC
>JADGRS010000433.1 GCA_017880705.1 Burkholderiales bacterium | reverse complement strand
TCCTCCTCGCTCCGGTGTCGAACGGCAACATCTCGCTGATGGTCGATCTCGCGAGGAGAAACGATTTTCACTGGGATGCGATCCTCGGCGCGGAGATCGCGGGAGACTACAAGCCGAAGCCCCGGGTCTACCTGGCCGCGGCCGAGGCGCTCGCGCTCGAGCCCGGCGATTGCATGATGGTCGCGGCGCACAGCTACGACTTGCAGGCGGCGGCGGCATGCGGGCTCAAGACGGCCCACGTCGCGCGCCCCGACGAAGCGGGGCCGGGCAAGGGCGAGACTGCGCCGAAGATACCCGTGGATGCCGCCGCGAAATCGTTCGAGGACCTCGCGGAAAAGCTCGATACCTGAGGGGAGATCCGATGATGATTGCGATGAATAGAACGACGATCATGGTGTTCCTTCTGATGGGAGCTTCCGTCCCGTCCGCGCATGCGGGAGGGATGTCGAATGAACTTCTCACTTCCAGCGCCTGGTGCACCTTCACATACAACAAGACCACCGGCTACTCGCACACGAAACGCACCCAGTTCTTTGCAAACGGCAGCTACGGGACGGGTAGCCGCGGCGAGGGGTACTCGAGTGGCGGCGGCGGCAGCATGGCGAGCCAGCGCAATTCGACCGGCGGCGGCGCGTGGAAGGTCGAGAGGGGCGAGCTCCTGATGTCCCAGGGCGGCGGCAGGCTCGAGAGGGTGGGAACCGTGCTCAAGCGCAACAACAATGGTTACCCGGTCATCGTCGCCGACGGCGTGGAGTATTCGCAGTGCCGGTAGGTTGACGGCGCCCTTGAGACGCCTCGACGTGAGAACGTCCGAAATCCACGGGGTTTCGGTCAGGAACCGTGGGGTCCCGGCCTACACAAGATGCCGGACGGGAGCGATACTAGCGACCCCCTCGGAAAGGACAAGCACATGGATGGCAAGACGTACAAGGGAAGTTGCTTCTGCGGCGCGGTCCAGTTCACCGTCAGCGGTGCGCCGGCCGGAATGGGCTATTGCCATTGCGAGTCCTGCCGCACCTGGTCGGCGGGCCCCGTCAACGCCTTCACGCTGTGGAAGCCCGATGCGCTGAAGATCACGCGCGGCGCGGACAATATCGGCACGTACAACAAGACGCCGAAGAGCTTTCGCAAGTGGTGCAAGACATGCGGCGGGCACGTCTTCACCGACCATCCCGGCATGGGACTCGTGGACGTGTACGCGGCCGTCATTCCCGACCTGCCTTACCAGGCGGCGATCCACGTGAACTACCAGGAGACGAAGCTGCGGATGAAGGACGGCTTGCCGAAGATGAAGGACATGCCCAAGGAAATGGGAGGCTCGGGAGTTACCATCGCGGAATGACACCGCGAATCGGTCCGATCGATCCCCCTTATCCGCCGGAGGTGCAGGCGGAATTCGACAAGCTCATGCGCGGCGCGCCGCCGCTCGCACTCTTCCGGACGGTGGCGCGCAATCCGCGCGTACTGCAACGCATGATGGCCGGCAGCCTCCTCGATCGCGGCAGCATCTCGCTGCGCGGCCGGGAGCTGATGATCCTGCGCGTGTGCGCGCGCTGCGGCGCCGAATACGAATGGGGCGTCCACGTCGCGGCCTTCGGGGCCAAGGCGCAGTGGACTCCCGCCCAGCTGCACTCCACGGTTCACGGCAGCGCCGGCGATGAGTGCTGGAGCCCTGAAGACCGGGTGGTGATTCGCATGGCCGATCGACTTCACGACACCCACCGAATCGACGACGCGCTGTGGCAGGACTTGGCCGCCCACTTCGAGCCGGAGCAGCTGGTGGAGCTGATCATGCTGGCGGGGCTGTATCACGCTGTTTCGTACATGGTCAATGCGACCGGCGTTCAACACGAGGCATTCGCGCCGAAGTTTCCGATGAAGGCGTCGCCATGAGCCGCTCTCGCCGCGACCTGCACATCGCGGCGTCGGATGCGCAGTGGTTCGTGATGTTCGTCCAGTGGGGGATCTGGGGCGCGATAACGTACTTCGTCATCCGCGCGCGGGCGAACGCGGACTAGGTTCCGTTCTTCCCGGACCGCGCCAAGGCGATGACCCCCTCTCCGCGAGACGATGAAATTGCGGTGCTCCTGCGCGGATTCGGCCCGCTCGGGCTGCTGGCGATGGCCGTCATCGTCCTGGGTGACGTCATCGTCAAGCCTCTCAGCGCGATTCTCGTGCTGCTGTGGGCGCTTCGGTCCCGTACGCCGTGGCGCGAGATCGGCTACGTGCGGCCCCGGAGCTGGATCGGCGGCCTCGCGCTCGGGATTGTCCTCGGCATCGCGTTCAAGCTCGCGATGAAGGCGCTCGTCATGCCGCTCGTCGTCGCCGATCCGATCAATCATGCCTATCACTATCTCGTGGGCAATCGGGCGGCGCTGCCCGGGATGCTGTTCACGTTGATCATCGGCGCCGGCTTCGGCGAGGAGACGGTTTTCCGCGGCTACCTCTTCGAGCGCTTCGGCAAGCTCTTCGGCGCGAGTGCCGGCGCGAAGGCGGCGATCGTGCTGCTCACCTCGGCCCTGTTCGCGCTCGGCCACTACTCCAACGAGGGCTTGGCAGGCGTCGAGCAAGCGGCCATCACCGGCCTCGTGTTCGGGACGATCTTCTCGGTCACCGGGCGGATCTGGATGCTGATGTGCATGCATGCCGCATTCGACGTCGCGGCGCTCGCGATCATCTATTGGGATCTCGAAGCCGATGTCGCCCACCTGGTGTTCAAGTGAGAAGGGACTCGCCGTGGACGTGACGACCGGGTATCGCCGCATGTTTGCGTCGATGCTCTGTGCGGCCTCGTTGTCATGCTTCGCACGCCCGGAGCCGCTGGTGGCCATCGACGTCGGGCATTCGAAGTCGAACCCCGGAGCGATGAGCGCCCGCGGCAAGCCGGAATTCGAGTTCAACCTCGGCCTGGCGGAAACGATCCGGCAAGAGCTCGCCCGCGAAGGCCGGCGTGAGCATGCTCTGCCCGGAACCGACGGTGCCGTGCAGCACCAGGACCGGCTCCCCCGAGGGCGCGCCGACAGTC
>JADGRS010000098.1 GCA_017880705.1 Burkholderiales bacterium | reverse complement strand
CGCCGCCTCGATGCGCGCGGCGACTTGATCGGTGTACGCGCTCGGATCGAATGTGTCGGAAGCCTGCGCATCGATCAGCTGCTTCGCGAGCTTCAGCTCCGCCGGTTTCACCTCGGTCTTCGGGATCTCGATCTCCTTGATCGAGCGCACCTCGCCCGCGTAGAGAAGCTGCTGCATGATGAGTCCCTCCTCGACGGGACGGATCATCACGATGTACTGCTTGCCGCGGGCGGCCCAGCGCCCGAGGGCGCAACGCTTCGATTCACGCAGCGCGCTCGCGAGCAATGCGAAGGGCTTCGCACCGCCCTTGTCCGGCGCGAGGTAATACGCCTTGTCGAAGTACACCGGGTCGATGGATTCGATCGGAACGAACTCGGTAATCTCCGCGATCTGCGTTCCCGCCTCCTCCATCGCCTTCAACTCCTCGGGCGTGAAGGTGACGTATTGATCCTTCGCGAATTCGTAGCCCTTCACCATGTCCTCGCGCGCGACGGGCACTTCTTCCTTGATGCAGAAGTACTGCTGCCTCAGGCGCGAGCCGCAAGTCTTGTGCAACAGGTTGAACGAGATGGCCTTGCTCGACTCGGTGGCCGAGAAAAGCTTCACCGGGATCGAGACGAGCCCGAACGAAACCGTCAGCGATGCGATCGACCGTGCAGCCATGGTTCGTCTCCGTAAAATTCGGGGTGGCGGTTGATGAATGAATTCATGGTCTTGCCGCCGATTCCTGACATTGTAGTCCAAGAGTTTCGGCTTGTCGCCCTCAGGCTTTTCCGCCCTTCAGGGCGCGCTCGAGGCTTTGCTTGCGCTCGAGCGCGTCCGCCCAGCGATCGCCCGTCTGCGCGAGGCGTTGCGCCGCGTTCGTGATCCGGAAATCGAGCGGACGCGCGCCCGCCAACTCCTCCCACGTGAGCGGCATCGAGACCGGAGCGCCCGCCTCGCCCCGCGGCGAGTAGGCGACGTTCAGGGTCTTGCCGCGCACGTTCATGTTGTAGTCCATGAAGATCTTTCCCGTGCGCTTCGGAATGCTCCAGTCGAGCGTGATGTCCTTCGGATGAAGGCGCATGAGATGGCGTGCCACGAGCTCGGAGACGTGGCGCGCCGCGTCGAAGTCGATGGTGCGGCGAATCGGAACGAACACATGAAGCCCCGTCTTGCCCGAGGTCTTGACGATCGCTTCGAGCCCCATCGTCTGCAGGAGTTCACGCAGCCAGAAGGCGACTTCCTTGCCCTTCTCGAACGCGACGGTGTTCAGCTCCGGTTCCGCGCCCTTGGCCTCCTTGCCCGAGTAGATGTAGGGGTCGATGTCGAAGAGCACGTAGTCGGGGTAGTTGAGCACCGAGGCTTCGAGCGCCTCGAGCGACGACGCGTAGTCGGTCTTCTTCGAGATCGCATCCGGCCCCGGCCTGGCGCGTGAATGCCAGACGTGAAATTCGAGGGTCCCGGACTGTGCCAGCCAAAGCAGCGTCGCAAGGTTGTTGCCGAGCAGGTATTCGTGCTGCTCGTCCTTGTGGCCCGAGAAGATGGTGATGGTCTCGACGAACTCGGGTCGCGCCTGCTCCCAATGCTTCTGGAAGAATCGCGGCCCGCGAATTCCGTCGGGCATGCGGATCATGGTGAGCGGTCGATCGGCGAGGTGCGGCAGGATGTAGCGCGACACCTGCGCGAAGTAGCGCAGCAGGTCGCGCTTGGTGAGCGCCGGCTGCTTGAGCGCCGCGTCCGCGGGCCAGTAAACGCGATCGAGGTGCGTGAGGTGGATTTGATGCGATCCCACCGTGAGGGTGAACGCGTTCTTCGTGCCGGCCAGCTGCCGCGTGACTTCTTCGATGGCGTCATTCCCCTCTGCGCGCACGTCATTTCCGCGAAGGCGGGAATCCAGCCGCGGCCCTGCCGCGGACTTGCCTGCGCCCCCGCCTTCGCGGGGACGGCGAACCTTCTTCGCATCGACATCGTCGCGCAGCCGCAGGAAAACCGGCGCGCGAAGATGCCCGTCGTCGGTCCAGCTGTGGAAATTCACCTCGGCAACCAGCTTCGGCTCGACCCACGTCGTGGGCGCGTTCAGCTCGGGATCCTCCGAGAAGGGGTTCGTCTTTCTCTTCAGCGGCTCGAGCCGCGCCTTCACTTGCGCGAGCGTTCGATCGTCGAAGCCCGATCCCACATGGGAGGCGAATCGGAGCTTCTTGCCATCCCAATATCCGACCAGCACCGAACCCAGCGCGGCGCGGGCGCCCTTCCCGCTCGTGTAGCCGCCCACGACGAAGTCCGCGCTGCGCGTGGGTTTCACCTTGATCCACGACGTCGAGCGCTTCCCGCTCTCGTAACGGCTGTCGGCGCGCTTGCCGATCACGCCCTCGAAGCCGCTCGCGAGCGCCGCGCCCTGCAGCGCGAGGCCATCCTCGGACGCGTGCACCAGTTGCACGAGCGGCGAAGGCATGAGGCATTGCGCGAGATAGCGGCGCCGGTCGGAGTACATGGACTTGCGCAGGTCGATGCCGGCGAAATACAGGAGGTCGAAGCAGCAGAAGGCGACGGGCGACTTCTGGTCCGCAGCAGCGGTCTCGCGCTCGGTCTTCAGCTGCGCGCGCTCCTGCAACGCCGCGAACGACGGCTTGCCCGCCGCGTCGAACGCCACCAGCTCGCCGTCGAGGATCATGCCCTGCGCGCCCTGCTTCGCGAGCTCCGCCGCGAGGCGCGGAAACGTCGCGGCGAGCTCGAGGCCCTTGCGCGAGAGCAGCTTGACCCCGTCCGCGCCGATGAAGGCGAGAACGCGATAGCCGTCGAGCTTCGGTTCCCACATCCAGCCCGCGCGATTGAACGCCGCGTCGCCGGTTTCCGCGAGCATCGGCGCCAGCTTCGCGGGAAGCGCCTCGATCTTCCCCGACGGCACCAGCGCCGACGCGGCGATCCGATGCGCGGGGACGACCTTGAGTTCCTCGACCGACGCGCCCAGGAGGACGGAGCGGTTCTTCGCCGTCACGTCCTCGGTGGAGACGAAGCGGTCCTTGTGCTTGATGAGGAGCCATTCCTTCTTGCCCTTCATGCGCACCAGCGCGAAGGAGCCCTTCAGCTTCTCGCCGCGTAGCTGGAAGCTCAACTTGCCCTTCTCCAGCCCTTCCCTCACCTGCCGCTCGGCCTCCGCGCGCTCGTGGAACCAGGTGCCGCCCTCGTCCGGCGAATACACGCCGCAATCCCAGACGATCACCGAGCCCGCGCCGTACTGGCCGGGCGGAATCACTCCTTCGAACGACGCGTACTCGTAAGGATGGTCCTCCGTCTGCACGGCGAGGCGCTTTTCGCTAGGATCGAGCGACGGGCCTCTCGGCACCGCCCACGACTTGAGGACGCCGTCGCATTCGAGCCGCAGGTCGTAGTGCAGTTGCCGCGCGGCGTGTTGCTGGATCACGAACAGGAGCGGACCGCTGCGATCTCCGGCAAGGGCCGGCGCGGGCTCGGGCGTCGCGTCGAAGGCACGCTTGGCCGAATATTCGCTCAGGTTGCTTTTGGGCATGCCGGATTCTAGGAGCAATCGGGATATGGGCGACAAGTCTTCACGGATCCTCGCGGGCGCAAGCGGCTATTCCTTCAAGGAATGGAAGGGCACCTTCTATCCCGAAAAGATGAAGCCCGAGGAGATGCTCGCGTTCTACTCCGCACGCCTTCCGACCGTCGAGATCAACAATACGTTCTACCGGATGCCGAAGGCCGCGATGCTCGAGGACTGGGCGGCGACGACGCCCGCGGGCTTCCGCTTTGCGATCAAGGCATCGCGGCGAATCACGCACATGTCGCGGATCAAGGTCGAATCGTCGACCGAGCCGCTGGGCTATCTCTACCGCGCCCTCGCCGCGCTCGGCGACAAGCGCGGCCCGGTGCTCTTCCAGCTTCCGCCGAACCTGAAGAAGGACTTGCCACGCCTCGTCGACTTCCTCGGGCTCCTTCCGGAGGACCATCGCGCCGCGCTCGAGTTCCGCAACGAGACCTGGTTCGCCGACGACGTGTACGACGCGCTCAAGTCGGCGGGCGCGGCGCTGGTTCTTTCCGAGCGCGAGGACAACGCGCCGCCGCCGCTCGTCGAGACCGCGGCCTGGGGATACGTGCGCCTTCGGCTGGAAAATTATTCCGACGACGACCTTCGCCAATGGGCCGCGCGCATTTCCGCGACGTCGTGGCGCGAGACCCATGTCTACTTCATGCATGAGCCGACCGCGCCCGGCTATGCGCGGTCCCTCATGCAGTTCGCGCCGAAAGCATGATGGCCGCGGCGAGCGCCAAGCCCCTCACGATCACGCTCGAAGACGGCCAGGAGGTCTCCGGCCTTCTTCAAGCGCCGTCCGATGCGCGCGCATGCTACGTCCTCGCGCACGGCGCGGGCGCGGGCATGGCGCATCCGTTCATGGCCTACATCGCCGATGGGCTCCAGGAGCGCGGCATCGCGACGCTGCGCTACCAGTTTCCCTACATGGAGCGCGGCTCGAAGCGTCCCGACTCGCCGAAGCTCGCGCAGGCGACGGTGCGTGCGGCGGTGGCCGAAGCGGCGCGCCGCATTCCCGGGACGGCGCTCTTCGCGGGCGGCAAGTCGTTCGGCGGGCGAATGAGCTCGCAGGCCCAGGCCGCGATGCCCCTGCCCCAAGTGCGCGGCCTCGTCTTTCTCGGTTTTCCGCTTCACGCGGCCGGGAAGCCCTCCGACGAGCGCGGCGCGCATCTCTTCGACGTGCGCGTGCCGATGCTCTTCCTCCAGGGCACGCGCGACGAGCTCGCGAGCCTTGAGCTTCTCGAGCCCCTCGTCGCGAGGCTAGGCGCGAGCGCGAGGCTGCGGCTCTTCGCGGACGCCGATCACTCCTTCCACGTCCCCGCGCGCGGCGGACGCAAGGACGCCGAGGTTCGCGCCGAGCTGCTCGACATCGCGGCCGAGTGGATGACCCTCACGGCTAGTTGAGGCCTAGCGCAGGCGATCATTTCTTCGCCGCGATCTGCGCGCGCAACTTCTCCTCCTTCTCGCGCAGCTCCGGCGTGAACGCTTCGCCGAAGTCCTCGGCGCTGAACATCTGCCGGATCTCGATTTCGGAGTCGCCCGGCATGGGATTGGGGCAGCGCTTGACCCAGTCGATCGCCTCCGCCATCGACTTCACTTCCCAGATCCAGAAGCCCGCCACCAGCTCCTTGGTCTCCGCGAAGGGCCCGTCGATCACGGTGCGCTTGCTGCCTGAGAAGCGCACCCGCGCGCCCTTCGAGCTCGGATGCAACCCTTCGCCAGCCCTCACCACTCCGGCCTTCATGAGCTCCTCGTTGAACTTGCCCATGTCGGTGAGGAGCTTCTCATCAGGCGTCGCGCCCGATTCGGACCACTTCGTAGCCTTCACAATCACCATGAATTTCATCGTCGTGCTTCCTCGTGATTACCGTCAGGCCCCGAGGAGCGCCTTGACGCGAGCGGGATTGAGCGGAATGTCGCGCACTCTCACGCCGACCGCATCGGCGACGGCGTTCGCCAATGCCGCGGAGGCGGGACCTTGCGCCGCCTCGCCGGTTCCGAGGAAGGGCTGCATCGGGCGATCGATGATATCGACGTCGAGCGACGCCGGCACCGCGGGAAAGCGCACGATCGGATAGCGGCCCCAGTCGCGCGACGTGATGCGCCGGGCATCCCAGGTGACGGCTTCGTACATCGTCCAGCTGAGCGACTGCACCACGCCGCCTTCGATCTGGTTGCGGATCCCGTCCGGATTCACCACGTCGCCGCTATCGACGGCGCACGCGATGCGGCCCACGCGGATCTCGCCCGTCTCGCGCACCACTTCGACTTCCATCGCGATCGCGCAATACGCGCCGAGATTCTTGTAGCGCGCGAAGGCGAACCCCCGGCCCCGATCGCGTTCGCGGCGATAGCTCGTCCACCCGAAGCGCTGCGCCGCTTTCGCGACGACGTCGCGCGCGCGCCCATCCTCGAGGTGGCGCAAGCGAAACTCCACGGGGTCGGCCTTCGCCGCCGCGGCGAGCTCGTCCATGAAGCTCTCGATCGAGAACACGTTCATGTAGGCGCCGAGCCCGCGCAACGCCGATACGCGCAACGGCATGGTGGGAATGAAGCGGCTCGTGACCCTGGCGCTCGCGAAGGCGTAGAGCGGAATCGCGTTGCGGTCGCCGCCGCCTTCCGGCTGCGGAATGGGCGCGGCCGGCGCCGGCGCGAACGGCACGGCGACAAGGCTGCCGGCGGCGAGGTTCCCCGCCTTTCCGGGACGCGTCGAGTGCGTGTTGCTCCACACGTCGTACTCCCACGCCGAGATGCGGCCGCTCCTGTCGAGCGCCGCGCGCACCTTCGTCACCATCGCGGGGCCGAAAGGTTCCCAGGAATGCTCCTCCTCGCGCATCCACTGCACGCGAACGGGCGTGCCGGGCAGCGCGCGCGCGAGCAACGCCGCGTCCGCCGCCGCGTCGTCGGCGCCGTTGTGCCCGTAGCAGCCCGCGCCCTCCATGTGAATGCAATGCACGGTATCCGGCGCCATCTTCAGCATCTCGGCGATCGCCGCGCGCAGCGGGAAGACGCCCTGCCCGTGCGTCCACACCTCCAGCTTTCCTTCGCGGTAGAGCGCGACACCGCACGACGGGCCGATGGAGCCGTGCAATTGATAGGGACGCCGAAACGTCGCCTCGTGCGTCATCGCGCCGAGGCTCGCGCCGTTGCGCTCGTGGATCACCTTGTCCTCCGATCCGAGCTGCAGCAGCTGCGCGTAGACATCCGCCGGGGGCAGCGCGCCGACATCCCACACCGCGCGGTCCGAAAGCGCGCGCATCGCGCGAATCGCCTGGAATTCCTTCTCGGCCACGACCGCGACGAAGCTCCCGTCGCGAACGATCTTCATCACTCCCGGCATTCCTTCGGCGATTCCCGGATCGAGGGACTTCAGCTTCGCTCCGAATTGCGGCGGCCGCACGATGCGGGCGTGCACCATCCCGGGTAGACGCAGGTCCTGCACGTAGGCGACTCCACCCGTCACCTTGGCGGGGATATCGACTCGTTGCACGGGCTTGCCCATCACGGTTCGCGTGCCGGCGTCCTTGAACCTCGATTGAACTTCCGCGCGCACATGCAGCGCCTGCCCGGCGACGAGCTCGCCATAGCCGACGCGCTTTCCGCCGGGCGCATGCACCGCGCCGTCGCGCGCGACGAGCTGGTCCGCGGCGACACCGAGGCGCCGCGACGCTTCCGCGACGAGCAGCTCGCGCACCTGCGCCGCCGCGTTGAGGATCGCCGTGCCGCTGTCCTTCATCGAGTTGCTGCCCGACGTGTATCCCTCGTTGGGCGTGCGTTGGGTGTCCGCGGTGATCATCGCGATGCTCGCGAACGGCACCGCAAGCTGCTCGGCGGCGATCTGCTGCAGGGCCGTGCGAATTCCCTGCCCGAGCTCCCCCTTGCCCGTGAAGACCGTGACGCTGCCGTCTGCGCCGATGCGGATCCAGGAGTCGAGCATCGGAAACTTGTCGAGGCTGCCCGGAAGCTTCGCCTCCGCGCTTCGCGTCGCCGTCTCGCCCGCCTGCGCCGCGGCGCGCGGGCACAGCACGAAGCTCACCACCAGCGCGCCGCCGCTGGAGAGAAATTCCCTCCTCGTGAGCGCGATCCCGTTCATGCCTTCACCTTCATCAGCTGCGCCGCGCGCCCCACGGCGCGCAGGATGCGCATATGCGTGCCGCAGCGGCAAAGGTTCGGCTCGAGCGCCTTGCGAATGTCCGCGTCGCTCGGCGCGGGGTTGGACTCGAGCAGACCCTGCGCGCGCATCATCATTCCCGGGATGCAATAGCCGCATTGCGCCGCCTGCTCCTCGATGAAGGCGCGTTGCATGGGGCCGGGCCGCTCGATCGTGCCCAGCCCCTCGACCGTGCGGATCCTTCGCCCGCCGAGCGTCGAGATCGGCGTCATGCACGAGAACACCGCCTTGCCGTCGACGAGGACGGTGCACGCGCCGCACTGGCCGAGCCCGCATCCGAACTTCGTGCCGTTCAACGCGAGGTCGTTGCGCAGCACGTAGAGAAGCGGCGTCTCCGGGTCGGCATCGACCTCGTGCACCTTTCCGTTCACTTCGATCGCGATCATTGCGACTCTCCCTGGGATATCTTGCGTACCTCGGCGGGCACGTCGGGCCACGGCGGCTTGCCGCTCAGCGTGCGCAGGTAGACGACGAGATCGGCGACCTCGGCGTCGGTGAGCGCGCCGGCGAACTCGGGCATCCACGGCCGCGCCTCATGGGGCTTCGGCGCGATGCCTTCGCGAACGACATGGATGAGATTGGCCGGGGTCGGAAGCGACAGCGCGATCGCAAGCGGCAGTTGCAGCGCTCCGCCTTCGGCCTCGCGCCCCCGATCGTGACAGTCGCCGCACGCGCCCGCGTAGACCGCGGCCCCGCGGCCCGCTCCGCGCGACGCGGGCTTCGCCGCTGCGCGCAGCGCGGCTTCCGATTGCCGGGCGAGCGTGTCCTTCGCACGCACTTCCAGCGAGGCGACGTACGTCGCAATGGCGGCCACGTCGTCGCGCGGGGCACGGGAGAGATTGTCGATGACGCCTTCCATCGGCCCGGCCGTGATCGCGTGGGCATCGACCAGGCCGGTGAGCAGGTAGGCGGAAAGCGACTCCTCGTTCCACGGCACCGGCGACGGAGAATGCTCGTTCAGCGCCGGCGCAAGCCAGCCGTCCGCCTCGCCGCCCGACATGTAGCGCCCGCGCTCCTCGGCGCCGAGCGCGTTGCGCGGCGTGTGGCAGGCGCTACAGTGCGCGAGGGATTGCGCAAGGTAGGCGCCGCGATTCCAGCGGGCGCTCCGCGCGGGATCGGGCTTGAACGGCGAGCGGTCGAAGTATCGCTGCTTCCAGGCCGCTACCGCGAACCGCGGCACGATCATCGTGTTGGCGGGCGGCGTGTTGCGCACCGCCTCGCGGGTCATCACGAAAGCGTAGAGCGCGCCGACGTCGTCGTCCGTGAGGCGCGTGAAATAGTCGTAGGGGAACGCGGGATAGTAGTGATGCCCCTCGGGCGACACGCCTTCGCGCAGCGCGCGGGTGAAGTCGGCTTCGCTCCAGCGCCCGATCCCCGTATCCGGATCCGGCGTGATATTGCTGCCGTGAACCGTGCCGAAAGGCGTCTTCAACGCGTAGCCGCCCGCGTAGGCCGTGCCGCCCTTCGCCGTGTGGCATGAGACGCAGTTGCCGATCGCGGCGAGCTGCGCGCCCTTCTGGACGCGCGCCCGATCGAAGGCGCGAGGTCCGGGTTCAGCGACAGGAG
>JADGRS010000432.1 GCA_017880705.1 Burkholderiales bacterium | reverse complement strand
GCTGCTCTTCGTGCGATTCGCGGTGCCGATCGCATCGCTGGGGAGCGAGATGACCTTCCGGGCGGTGATGGCGAATGAATACGCCGAGGCTCAATCGCAGGTCGACCTGAGCGCGCAGCAGATGCGCGCTCTCGGGCCCGGCACGGACGTCGCGCCGCCGGAGGGATTGGTCGAGCGCTGGACGCGGTGGTATGCGGAAAAGAAGAGCGATCTGAAGAGCGACCTGAACACCCTCAAGGACAAGGCCGAGAACGCGGTGCGGCACATCATCACGCTGATGGCCTTGTTCGTCGTTCAGACCGTGCTGCTTCCGCTGCTCTTCGTCTGGCTCGCGTACAAGTTTTTCGGCGCGATGCTCAATTGGCGCAGCTTCACTTCACCCCGCCGGCCTCCTTCAGGAAGCGGCTGAGCACATCCAGCGGCACCGGGAAGACGATGGTGTTGGACTTGTCGCTCGCGATGTTGGAGAGCGTCTGCAGGTAGCGAAGCTGCATCGCCTCGGGACGGCGCGACAGGACTTCGGCCGCGCCGAGGAGCTTCTCGGAGGCTTGCAGCTCGCCTTCCGCATGGATCACCTTCGCGCGGCGCTCGCGCTCGGCCTCGGCCTGCTTGGCGATCGCGCGCACCATCGTCTCGTTCAGGTCCACGTCCTTGATCTCGACGATCCCCACCTTGATGCCCCACGCGTCGGTCTGCGAGTCGAGGGCCTGCTGGATGTCGAGGTTCAGCTTCTCGCGCTCGGCCAGCAGGTTGTCGAGCTCGTGCTTGCCCAGCACCGCGCGCAGGGTCGTCTGCGCGAGCTGGCTCGTCGCCTGCAGGAAATCCACCACCTGGATGATCGCCTTCTGCGGATCGACCACGCGGAAATACACCACCGCGTTCACCTTCACCGACACGTTGTCGCGCGTGATGACGTCCTGGGGCGGCACGTCGAGCACCACGGTGCGCAGGTCCACCTTCACCATCTGCTGCACCATCGGAATGAGGAAGAAGAGACCCGGCCCCTTCACCGCCCAGAATCGCCCGAGCTGGAAGATCACGCCGCGCTGGTACTCGCGCAGCACCCGCACCGAGAAGAGAACCACGATGACGACGAGAACGATGAGGCCGGTGCCGAAGCTGAAGAACTCCATGGTCACGCTCCTTGTTCTGATTCGGGTACGACTTCCAGCATGAGGCCGTCCATTGCCGTCACGCGCACGCGCTGCCCGGCCGCGAGTGGCGCGCGGCTGCGCACGCGCCAGGTCTCGCCGTGGATGCGCGCCCAGCTTTCCGGCCCCTGCGACGGCATCACTTCGCCTCGCGCGCCGATCAGCTCCTCGCGCCCGCTCACGACGGGCCGCCGGCGCGATCTGATGAGTGACCAGAGGATCACGATGAGGAAAATGCCGGTGCCCGCCGCGAAGCCGCCGATGAGCGGGTACGGAACGCTGTAGCCGGGCACGTCGATGAGGATCACCGAGCCGATCACGAAGGCGATGACGCCGCCGATCCCGAGCGAGCCGTACGCGGGCAGGAACGCCTCGGCCACCATCAAACCGATGCCGAGCATGATCAATGCGAGCCCGGCGTAGTTGACCGGCAGCATGTGCAAAGCATAGAGCGCGATGAGGAGGCTGACAGCGCCCACCACGCCCGGCAGCACCAGCCCCGGATTCGAAAGCTCGAAAACGATCGCGTAGATGCCGAGCAGCAAGAGCACGTACGCGATGGTGGGATCGGTGATGACGGAGAGGAATTTCGTTCGCCACTGCGGCTCCCACGCCTCGATCGGCGCGCCGGTCGTTTGCAGCGTGCGCTCGCCTGCGGCGACCGTGATCTTCCAGCCGTCGATCTTCGCGAGGAGCTGCGGCACATCGGACGCGACGACGTCGATCACCTTCTGCGCCGAGGCCTCTTCCGCCGTGAGGCTCACCGCTTCACGCACGGCACGCTCGGCCCATTCGGCGTTTCGTCCGCGCATCGTCGCCAACCCGCGGATGTACGCCGCCGCGTCGTTCATCGCCTTGCGCGCGTGCGGGTCGCCCTCGTCCTTGGCTTCGGACTTCTTGTCGCCGCTCGCGGGCGGGACGCCGGGCGTCGGACCGCCTAGCGACACCGGCGTCGCGGCGCCGAGATTGGTCGCCGGCGCCATGGCCGCGACATGGCTCGCGTAGAGGATGAACGTGCCGGCGCTCGCCGCGCGCGCTCCGCCCGGCGCGACGTACGCCGCCACGGGAACGGGAGACGCGAGGATGTCCTTGATGATGGCGCGCATCGAGGTGTCGAGGCCGCCGGGCGTATCCATGCGCAACACCACGAGCTGCGCGCCCTGCTGCGTGGCGTGCTCGATGCCGCGATGGATGTAATCGGCGCTCGCGGGCCCGATCGCCCCGTCGACCGACAGCACAACGACCGGGGCCGGCGCCGCGGAGAGGACCGCGGGCCAGAGGAAGAACAGCAATGCCTGGACGCAACGCATCACGTTCGTAGGCTACTCCGAACGCTCTAGGATCATGTCGCTCTCCTTCACGGCCGAAGATGCCCGCATTGTGAACCTTATGAACGAGGCTTCGCCATCCCCATTCGACGCAGGATCAGCTCCCGCGTCTCGCCGACCTGCGCGGCAAAGGCGCCCGGAGCCTCGAGCGCCTTGTCGATGATGGCCAGCGCTTCTTCGTTGCGTCCCTCGTCGGAAATCGTCTGCGCGAGGTTGTTGAGCACGGCGATCGAATCGGGATGGCGCTTCGACGCATCGCGTAGCACCGCTTCGGCATCCTTCAGCTCCCCCGCGGCGTAGTACGAGTTCGCGAGCCCGATCGAAGCCTCGACGTTGCCGGGCCATCGCGCCAGGAACGCGGCATACGCTTTCCTCGAGGCCGAAGGCTCGCCGACACGCGCCATCGCCGTGATCGCCGTCGCATATTCGGCTTCCGTCGCGGTGGCAGGAATGCGCCCGGGCGCAAGCGTGACGATCGACCAGCGCTTGCTCTCCTTCCACAAGTACTCGAGCACGCCGAGCGGCATTCGAAGGCGCTCATGTATGCCCGAGCGCAGGA
>JADGRS010000431.1 GCA_017880705.1 Burkholderiales bacterium | reverse complement strand
ATCGGGCCGCCGGTGGCGTCCATGCCGCCGTGGAACACGACGTCGGGATTCTTCGCCTTGATCTTGGTGAGGATCGCCTTGAAGTCGGTTTCCTTGTCGTTGGTGCGCTCGCGCCCGACGATGTTGACCTTCGCGGCCTTCAGCGTCTTCTCGACTTCGTCGGCGAGGCCTTCGCCGTAGGCGGTCTTGTCGTCGGCGATCGCGACCTTCTTGGCCTTGAGCTCGCCGGCGATGTAGGAAGCGATGGCGGGGCCCTGCTGGTCGTCGCGCCCGACGGTGCGGAACACGGTCTTCATGCCGCGCTCGGTGAGCTTCGGGTTGGTGGCCGAGCCGGAAATCACCGGAATGCCCGCCTTGTCGTAGATCTCCGAGGCGGGAATGGTCACGCCCGAATTCAGGTGGCCGATCACCGCGGCGACCTTGGCGTCGACGAGCTTCTGCGCCACGGTGGTGCCGACCTTCGGATCGGCCTGGTCGTCCTCGCTCATCATCTTGAAGGTGACGGGCTTGCCGTCGATGCTGATCTTCTTGTCGTTCGCCTGGGAGATGGCGAGCGCGACGCCGTTCTCGTCATCCTTGCCGAGGTGCGCGATCGATCCCGTGAGGGGCCCGGCATGGGCGATGGTGACGGTGAGGCCCGCGGGCGCGGCGGGGGTTGCCGGCGCGGCGACCTTCGCTTCTTCCTTCTGGCCGCACGCGGCGAGGCCGAGCGCGAGCGCGACGGCGATGCTCAACTGATGGGAGCTTTTCATCGAAAACTCTCCTGAATGGGGGGGTAGGGGCGGATGTGACGCGGAAAGGCGGCAATTATGGGGAGGGCGCTCCCCCAGTGTCAATTTGTTTCCCCGCCCGCCGTGTCATTTCTGCGACAGCACCCATTTCACCAGGGCCTTGATGTCGTCGTCCTTCACGGTCGCGTTCGGAGGCATCGGGACCTGTCCCCACACGCCCGTGCCGCCTTCCTTCACCTTCTTGAAGAGCTTGGCGGCGGCGTCCTTGTCGGTCTTGTATTTCGCCGCGACCTCCTTGTAGGAGGGCCCGACGACCCTCTTGTCGACCGCATGGCAAGCCAGGCATCCGCTCTTCTTGGCGAGCTCCTCGTTGGCGAGCGCGGGAAGCGCCGCGACGGCGAGCGCGAGGGTGGAGACGATTGCGGTCCTGTTCATGAGGGGCTCCTGGGGATGTTCTCGGGCGAAGGCGCGATTCTGTCGAATCCGGGCGGATCGCGCAATCACCCGGGGAGGGCTTGGCGAGAGTGATTCCACCGAAAGGCTTTGGATCCGCCGATAAACGCCGATGAACGCCGTAGAAGCAAAGGCAGATCGGAATTTCGCGCCATGGATCCAGTATCTCGAAGTCTCAATTGGGTTTCGCCTTTGCGGCGTTCATCGGCGTTTATCGGCGGATGCATTCGACTTGGCTCGCCGGACGGCGAACGGGAAAGCGCGCCAGGCCGAGGATGAGCGAGCAGCCGGCGAGGATGATCGCGCATCCCGCGAGGCGTCCCGGGGTGAGCGGCTCGCCGAGGAACACGACGCCCCACACCATTCCGAAGATCGGCACGAGCAGCGTCACCGTGATCGCCTTGACCGGCCCCACGTCGGCGATCAGCCGGTAGTAGAAGATGAACGCGATCGTCGTGGAGACGAGCGCGAGGCCGAGCATCGCGATCCATGCGATCGCCGGGATGGTGCCCACCGCATGCGGCGTGGGGACGAAGAGCGCGATCGGCACCAGGGCGAGCGCGGCCATCAGCAGCGTTCCCGCGGAGGTGCCGAGCGGGCTCGCCTCCTTCAGGTAGACCTTCGTGAAGACGATCGTGTAGCCGTAGAGCGCGGTCGCGGCGACCGCGAGCGACGCGGCGACGAGCTCGCGCGCGGACATCGGAACCGGAGTCCATCCGACGAGCACCACGGTGCCCGCGAGACACAGCGCGATTCCCATGATCTTCGCCGGCGTGACCGGGTCGCGAATCCATATCGCGGCGACGATTGTCGCGAAGAGCGGCGAGAGGGCGTTGAGGATCGCGGCGGTCGACGCGTCGATCGTCGCCAGCGCCTCGGCGATCAGCACGAAGGGAAGCGCGAGCCCCACGGTGCCGACGAAGAGATACGCGCGCCAGTGCCGGCGCCAGTTGACGCTGCCGCCCGCGGCGAGGAGGAACGCGAGGAGCGCCATGCCCGCGATGAGCACGCGCAACGCGATGAGCGGCACCGCGCCGAAGTACGGCACCGCGAAGCGCATGAAGAGGTACGAGCCGCCCCACATCGCGGCGAGCGCGACCAGGCGCGCGAGATCGGCGGGCCTCAAGCGGCCCCGCGGGCGATCGCGGCGCTCGCGCCGTCGCCCTGCGCGATCAATTGCGCCTGTCGCGGGAGCGCTCCTTCCAGCCGCAGGAGCCGCGTCTTGCGCTCGATGCCGCCCGCGTAGCCGGTGAGGCTTCCGTCGCTGCCCATGACGCGATGGCACGGCACGATGATCGAGAGCGGATTGCGCCCGGTCGCGGCGCCGGCGGCGCGCGCGGCGCCCGGCGCGCCCGCCCGTGCCGCAAGCTCGGCATAGGTCAGAGTTTCCCCGAAAGGAATGCGCGCGATCTCGATCCAGACGCGGCGCTGGAACTCGGTGCCGTGCGGCGCCAGCGGCAGGTCGAATTGCCTGCGAACGCCCTCGAGGTATTCGCCGATCTGGTGCGCGCATTCGCGCAGCGGCCCGAAACCGGGGTCGGCTTTCCAGGAAGGATCGATGGCGGGCGCGTGGCGGCCATGCTCGAAATAGAGGCCGCTGAGCGCGCCCCCGACGGCGGTCGCGAAGAGCGTCCCCAGCGGCGTGACGAAACGGGCATGACGAATCATTGCGAATTCTCCAGGCTCTTCCACAGGTGGAGCACCGCATAGGAGCGCCACGGCCGCCATGCTTCGGCGGACGAGAGCGCCGCGGCGGCGCGGGGTTGCTTCATCGCCTTCAACACGGCGACGTCGGGATGGGGAAAGGCATCGGGCCAGGCGAGCGCGCGCATCGCGACGTATTGCGCCGTCCACGG
>JADGRS010000097.1 GCA_017880705.1 Burkholderiales bacterium | reverse complement strand
GAGCTCTCCGAGCAGCTCGATCCGAAGCTCTTCTGGCAGGTCAATCGCGGCATCATCGTCAATCTTTCGCGCATCGAGGAAGTCCTGCGGGACGGGGACACGATGTCGATACGGATGCGATCACGGCCGGAAAAACTGCCGGTGAGCCAGCCGTTCTTTCATCTCTTCCGGCGCGCGTGAGACGAAGATGGCCTGGGCGTCATTCGGCCACGATGCCGCGCTCCCTCATGAGCTTCGACCACTTCGCCTGGTCTTCGTGGATGAAGCGCGCGAACTGCGCGGGCGTATCGCCGGAAGGCTCCGCGCCGAGGATCATCATCTGCTGCTTCACTTCGGGCTCGCCGAGCGCCTTGTTCGCGTCCGCGGAAAGCTTCTCGACGATCGCCGCCGGCGTCTTCGCGGGTACCAGCAGGCCGAACCAGCCGACCGCCTCGTATCCGGGGACTCCCGCTTCCGCGACCGTCGGCAGGTCGGGAATGATCGAATAGCGCTTCGCGCTCGTCACGGCGAGCGCCCGCAGCTTGCCCGCCTGCACGTGGGGCATCACGCTCTGCGCGGGCGCGAACATGAGGTCGATCTGCCCGGCGAGAAGATCGGTCACCGCCTGCCCCGTCCCCTTGTACGGGACGTGCAGCATGTCGACGCCCGCGAGCGACTTGAAGAGCTCCGCGGCAAGATGCGACGCGGCGCCGGGCCCGGAAGAGCCGAACGCGAGCTTGCCCGGATTCTTCTTCGCGTACTCGACGAGCTCCTTCACGCTGCGCGCGGGCACCTTCGGATTCACGACGACGACGTACGGCGAAGCCGACACGAGCGTCACGGGAGCGAAGCTCGCCACGTTCTTCTCGGTGAGCGAGGCCGTGGAGCTCATGAGCAGCGTATAGCCGTCGGCATCGGCGGCGGCGACGAAATCCGCGCCGATATGGCCGCTCGCGCCCGCCTTGTTCTCGATGATGATGGGCTGTGCCCACATCTTCGTGAGCGAGGGCTGCATGATGCGGATGAGCGCATCGGCGCCTCCGCCCGGCGGGAACGGCACGATGATCCGCACGGGCTTGGCGGGGAAGGACTGCGCGAGAGCGCCTTGCGATGCGACGGCGAAGGCCGCGAGCGCCACGGCGCGCGCGAGGAGGCGGGCGACGTTCATTGCAGGCTGGACGGAGAGACGATGGTGGTGCGAAGCGTGGTGATTCCCTCGATGGAGCATTCGACGACGTCGCCGGGCTGGAGGAAGAGATCCTTCGCGTTGGCCTTGCCGACCGCCACGCCGCCCGGAGCGCCGGTCGAGAACATGTCGCCCGGCTCGATCGGAATGGTGCGCGAGAAGTGCTCGAGGATGTCGGGCATCTTCCAGATCTGGTCGCCGGTGTTGACGCGCATGCGCTCCTCGCCGTTCACGGAGCACGTGATCCACAGGTCGTAGGGATCGCCCACCTCGTCCATGGTGACGATCTCGGGGCCCAGCGGGCCGAATCCCGGCGCGTTCTTCGAGGTCCAGAAGCGCGAGCCCGAGGCCACCTCGCGCTTCTGCATGTCGCGGTCGGTGAGGTCGTTCAGGAGCGTCACGCCCACCACGTAATCCATCGCGTCGTCGTCCGGCGTGACGCCGAGCGCGCGGCGCCCGATCACGAACACGAGCTCGGGCTCGTAGTCGAGGTGCTCGACGGAATCGGGCTTCGCCACCTTCGCGTTGTGGCCGACGAGGCTCGAGGTGAGCTTCACGAAACCCGTGACCTCCTGCGGCATCTCCTTGATGAGGTCGTGCTTCTTCAGCTCCTCGAGATGGGCGCGGTAGTTCTTGCCGACGCAGAGAAACTTGTCGGGATCGGGAATGGGCGGCAGGAAGCGGATCGCGCGCTCCTCGACCATCGCGCCGGAGTAGCGTCCGGCGTTCGATTGCGCCGCCTTGGCGAGCGCCTGCACGCGCGAGAGCGCACCCCGCCCTTCCCGCAAGAGCGTCTTCATGGTCCCGGGAAGCGGCTCTCCATCGACGCGCGAACCGGCTTCGATGTCGAGCACGCGGTGGCCCACGCGTACCCCGATGCGCGGGGCGGGGTTGGTCGCGGTGTTGTAGGTGATGAGTCTCATGGGTAAACCGACATCATCGCCCCTGCGGCCCAAAAAAGGAAATGCCGGACACGGCCGGCATTCCAGGCGGCGGCGCTCGCGCCGGATGACACGAAGAAAAAAGGGCCGCCCCTCTGCAAAGGTGCGGCCCCGACAGGAGCTGCGTGCGGTACTTTTCTTATGGGCGGTTCATGCTGCTTCGATGCGTTCAGCGGTGGTCGTGGTCGCGCTCCCGGCGCTCCTCGGCCACGCGCTCGCCGCGCTCCCAGCCACCGCGGCTGAGCGCCCAGCGCCCATCGCGCTGTTCCCAGCGCGATTCGTTCCAGTGATAGCCGGCGCGCTGGCGTTCCCAGTGGCCCTTGACCCACGAGTGGCGGCCACTGCGCCAGTCCCAGTAGCCCGGCGCCCAGATGAAGCCGGCGCGCGGAGCGGGGACCACTTCGTATCGCGGCGCGGGCGGCGCGATGTCGAGAAAGATTCCAACCTCGGCCGTAGCGATCGCCGGAACGAGTCCGATCGACGAGGCGAGCAGCGCGCCGACAAGCAATTTACGTTTCCACATGAGTAGTCCTCTCCAGGTTGGGAGTGAAGGTCGCTCCACTGTAGCGATCAACGTTCGTAGTCCGCTGCCGGATGACGCCCATTTGCAAGTCAGCATCGTCCGACGCGGTTGTAGGCGATTGCGGTAAATTGGAGGTCTCCGAGCGAGGATTCCCCCATGACGATACTTTCCGACCAGCTGCAGCTCGCGCCCGCCGAGCTCGACTCGTACTGGATGCCCTTCACCGCGAACCGCCAGTTCAAGGCGGCCCCGCGCATGCTGGTGAAGGCCGAAGGCATGTACTACTGGACCGCGCACGGGCGCCGGATCCTCGACGGCTTCGCCGGATTGTGGTGCTGCAACGCGGGCCATTGCAGGAAACCCATCGTGGAGGCGATCCAGAAGCAGGCGGCGACGATGGATTACGCGCCTGCCTTCCAGATGGGGCACCCGCTCGCCTTCGAGCTCTCCAACCGCATCGTCGAGCTCGCTCCCGGCAAGCTCGACCACACCTTCTTCTGCAACTCCGGATCGGAAGCGGTGGACAGCGCTCTCAAGATCGCGCTCGCGTGGCACCGCGTGCGCGGCGAGGGATCGCGCACCCGCCTCATCGGCCGCGAGCGCGGCTACCACGGCGTGGGCTTCGGCGGCATTTCCGTCGGCGGCATTGCCGCGAACCGCAAGATGTTCGGCACGATGCTCACGGGCGTGGATCACCTGGCGCACACGCACAACCTCGAGAAGAACGCGTATTCGAAAGGCCAGCCCGAGTGGGGCGCGCAGCTCGCCGACGAGCTCGAGCGCCTGGTGGTGTTGCACGACGCCTCGACCATCGCGGCGGTGATCGTCGAGCCCGTCGCGGGATCCACGGGCGTGCTGATCCCGCCGAAGGGCTACCTGCAGCGGCTGCGCGAGATCACGAAGAAGCACGGCATCCTCCTCATCTTCGACGAGGTGATCACCGCCTTCGGCCGTCTCGGGGCGGCATTCGGCGCGGACGTGTACGGCGTCGAGCCCGACATGATCACGTTCGCGAAGGGCGTGACCTCGGGCACCGTGCCCATGGGCGGCGTGCTCGTCTCGTCCGACATCTATCACGCGTTCATGTCGGGGCCGCCCGGGGCGATCGAGCTCTTCCACGGATACACCTATTCCGCGCATCCGCTCGCGTGCGCGGCCGGAATCGCGACGCTGCAGCTCTACGAGGACGAGGGTCTCTTCGCCCGCGCGGCGCGCATGGCGCCGGCGTTCGAGCGCGCGTTGCATTCGCTGAAGGGCGCGCGCCACGTCGTGGACATCCGCAACCAGGGGCTCGTGGGCGGGATCGAGCTCGCGCCGCGCGCGGGCTCGCCGGGCGCGCGCGGCTTCGAGGCGTACCTGCGCTGCTACGAGAAGAACGTGCTGGTGCGCTCGACCGGCGACATCCTCGCCGTCGCCCCGGCGCTCATCGTCGAGGAGACGCAGCTCGACCAGATCGTGTCGACCATTCGCGAGGTCCTCACCGCGCTCGAGTGAATCGGGGATAATCGCCGCTTTCCGCACACTGCGAAGGGGAAGGCCCATGGACGCAAAGGGGAAGGTCGCGCTCGTCACCGGCGCGAGCGCCGGCATCGGCAAGGCCTCGGCGCTTGCGCTGCTGCGCGAGGGCTATCGCGTGGTGCTCACGGCGCGGCGCCGCGAGCTCCTCGACCAGGCGATCTCCGAATCGGGCGTCGGGGCGGACCGGGCGCTCGCGGTCACGTCGGATGTGGGCGATCCGAAGTCCGTCGCCGCGCTCTTCGCGGCGGTGAAGGAGAAATTCGGCCGCCTCGACGTGCTCTTCAACAATGCCGGCATGGGCGCGCCCGCGGTGCCGATGGAGGACCTGCCGTTCGAGAAATGGCAGGCGGTCGTCTCGGCGAACCTCACGGGAACGTTTCTCTGCTGCCAGGAGGCGGTCCGCATCATGAAGGCGCAGGACCCGAAGGGCGGACGCATCATCAACAACGGCTCCATCTCCGCCCATGCGCCACGCCCGATGTCCATCGCCTACACGGCGACCAAGCACGCGGTCACCGGAATCACCAAGACCCTGTCCCTCGACGGGCGCAAGCACGACATCGCGTGCTGCCAGATCGACATCGGCAACGCCGCGACGGAGATGACCGAGCGCATGGCCAAGGGCGTGATGCAGGCCGACGGCGAGATGGCGATCGAGCCGCGCATGGACGTGAAGCATGTCGCGAGCGCCGTCGTCTACATGGCGAGCCTGCCGCTCGACGCGAACGTGCAGTTCATGACGATCATGGCGACCAAGATGCCCTTCGTCGGGCGGGGTTGACCTTCCGCCATCCATCGAACTCGGGATGAAGCTCGACCTGGGGGACCTCGACCTTTCGACCGGGAGGCTTCACCCCCACTTCGATGAGGCGATAGTGACTAAAGCGCGGCGCTCGAGCGCCGAGTTTCCTTCTGCTTCATCGCGAGATATTCGCCGCGATCCATCTCGTGCAGCTGCTTCGGATACCTTTCGGTCGCCGCGAACCAGGCGTTCAGGCGCTGGTCGACGCGCGCGGCGGCCGGCACGGAGAGCGACGCGAGGTACGCGTCGATCGCAAGGAAGTAGCGCATGGTGTTGCGCTCCGTCGCGCCGAGCAGGCCGCCCACGTACGTCGGACGATTCTGCGCATCGCGCTCGATCACGGTGAAGCCCACCTTGCTCGCCCCCACCGTGCCGAGGTATACCTGCAACGCGAGGCGCGACATCGCTCCGAAGCCGTACGCGTAGCCGAAATGGATGAACGTGCGCTTCTCGTCGAGCGGCGTGGCCTCGAGGACGATCCGGTAATCGCGGGTGCCGATCGGTCCCTGGTCGGCGCTGAGCACGATGCGGAAGTAGTCGGGCGCGCGCGCCGCGATGCGGTAGGCGAATTGGAGCGGATACGCCAGCTCCGCGGGCTGCTCCGCCTTGCGCCCGATGCGCATGGCGAGCGTATTCGCGGCCTCGCCCGGCGCCGCATAGCAGTGCTTGGTGTTGAACGGAAGGATCAGCACGTCGCACCAGCTGCGCGCCTCGCGAAGGCCGCTTTCGACCTGCGCGAAAGGAAAATCGAGGACGCCATAGACTTCGCCCGTCAACTGCCCCGGCTCTTCCCGCGAGGCGAGGTGGATCTCGCGCCCGAAGGCGTTGCGCTCGAGCTTGTCGTGGAGCTCGGCGTACTTCGCGCGAAGGGTTGCGGCCGGGCCGCTTTCAGGGGCTTGCCCGCAGGCGAGGCCCGCCGCGGCGACGCAAGCGAGCGCCAGCCGCGCGAGGCGGCGGATGAGGTCGGTGCTCACGTGAAACTCACGACCCTGAGACCCGATGGGGCTCGCGGGGTTTCAAAAAAACAAAACCCCGCGGGCGCGGGGTTCTTCGCGAATGCTCGCAGCGCTCACGCCGTCGACGTATCGTGATCGCTGGGCCCGGCTTCGCGCGGATCGCTCGTTGCCGAAGGCGCGGTGCGCGGCAAGCGGCGCACTTCGTCCTTCTCGCGGGCGCGGCGGGCCATCTCGGCATAGGCGCGCTTCACCATCTCGAAGTCGTATTCGTAAGTCATGGGGGACCTCTCCTTCTCTCGATTGCCGGCTCGTGATCGCCGCAACCAGTCTCCGTCACGCCGGCGGAAGTCCGCTATCAGAATCCTCCTACGCCGATGAAAAAGATAGAGTAGTGCGCGCTCACCCATGAAATTAAATTCGCCGTTCGCCGGATGGAGACAAACTTGACGGAGTACGACGTCGCCGTGATCGGCGGCGGCGTGGTCGGGTCGTCGATCGCATGGGGCCTCGCCAACGCGCGGCAGAAGGTCGCCGTGCTCGACGAAGGCGACGTCGCGTATCGCGCCTCGCGCGGCAACTTCGCGCTCGTGTGGGTGCAGGGCAAGGGCCTGGGCATGCCGCAGTACAGCTCGCGTCGTTGCCGAAGAGCGACGACGCGGTGAAGGCGGTCGTGCGCATCTAGCTTCGCTTCGGCGGTGGGCGATTTCGGTAAACTGCACGGTCATTCCCGCGAGCCCCTCCATGGACCTGCCCCTCAACAACTTCAAGCGCGCCATCCAGGCTGGACGCCAGCAGATCGGGCTGTGGGTCGCGCTCGCCAACCCCTACAGCGCTGAGATCGTCGCGGGCTCGGGCTTCGACTGGCTGCTCATAGACGGCGAGCACTCGCCCAACGATCCGCCCACGGTGCTGCCGCAGCTGCAGGCGATATCCGCCTATCCCACGAGCAGCGCGATCGTGCGACCCGCGTGGAACGACAAGGTGCTCATCAAGCGCTACCTCGACATCGGCGTGCAGACGCTCCTCGTTCCTTATGTGCAGACCGAGGAGGAGGCGCTGGCCGCCGTCGCCGCGACGCGCTTCCCCGGCGCGGGCGTGCGCGGCGTGGCGGGCGTGACGCGCGCCTCGCGCTTCGGCCGCGTCTCGCACTACGCGAATCGCGCGCACGAGGAGATCTGCGTCCTCGTGCAGATCGAGACGCGCGAAGGCCTCGACAACCTCGAGAAGATCGCGCGAGTGGAGGGCGTGGACGGCGTCTTCATCGGGCCCGCCGATCTCGCCGCGGGGCTCGGCCACCTCGGCAACCAGCAGCATCCCGACGTGCAGTCCGCCATCGAGAAGGCCATCAAGCGCATCCGCGCGTGCGGCAAGCCCGCCGGCATCCTCGCCACCGACGAGCCCACGGCCCGCCGCTACATGGAATGGGGCACCACCTTCACCGCCGTCGGCCTCGACGCCATGGTGCTCGCTCGCGAAACCGAAAAGCTCGCCGCCAAGTTCAAGTAAGAGAACTGGTCGGAGATCAGTCTTGGTCGGCTATCGCCTCATTGAAGTGGAGGTGGAGCTCGACCCGGGGGACCTCGGCCTTGCATAGGTGAGGGATCTCGCTTCTTACGATTTGCGCTCGAATTCCCTGCGCTTCTTCTTTTCTGCGGCGAGCGGGGCACCCCTCTCGAGCTTCACCCCAACACTTCAATGAGGCTCGGACGCCGGAATCAACCGCGCCCCCGCTGTCGTAGTGCACGGAACAAGCACCAGGCCCCCTCAATTTATGATCCGCTTTGATGCTCCTCGCATCGCCGCCGATAGATCACTGGCAGCCCCCTGGCGCGGGCTGCAAATCGAAACGCGTCGCGCATCGCCGTTCTTCTGGGCGAATCTATTTCAAACACGGTGAATGGTCGGCATGTGCGCGCAGAGCCATCCATCGAACTCTTGGGATGAAGCTCGAGAGGGGGTGCCCCGCTCATCGCACGAGAGAAGAACTCAAAGGAATTCGAGCGCTATTGTAAGTAGCGAGATCCCTCCCCTTCGAAAGGTCGAGGTCCCCCGGGTCGAGCTTCATCCCGAGTTCGATGGATGGCGAAGATAAAGTGACCGAGCCAATTTCTGACCGCGGCCGGCCCCGCAGGACCGGCCGCTACGTCATCGAACCCGCCCCGCGCCCCGAGGCGTCCCTCGACAGGCGCTGGCGGGCGGCAACCCGAAATCCTCGTTAGGCGGGCCGCGCACAGCCCGCGAAGTTGCCGGACGGCCCGTTGACGGGGCCGAGCTCTCAAATCATCAACCACGCGCGCATCGCATAGCGCGCTTCCTGCTCGTAGCGCTCGAGGCGCGCTCGCCACTTCCATTGCCATTTCAACGCTCTCATCGCCGTATTCCCAGTGATCATTGCCGTTGCAAAAAGCACGAAGCCCGGAGGTTTTCGTCTCCGGGCTTCGCAGGGAATTCGAAATCGATGATCGATTCTCTATTCCGCGGTTCTCCCGGAGAGGGCGCAATCCATTACCAGGCGCTTGGAGCCCTGCGCATGGCAGGACCCAAAGGCTGCCCAGCGCGCCTTGGTCGGTCGGTAAATGAAGGTGGTGGTCTTCATGTCTCTCGGAAAAAACCTCGTGTACCCTTGATGGCTGAATGCTGCCATGCAGCAATTCGGTTCGTCAACCCCTTTTGCACGATAATTGCCGTTCGTTTCCATTGGTGCTCGCCCGGAGAAGCTCCATGTCGCCATTCCTTCGCCCGCTCGCCGCGATCGCGGCAGCCGCATTCTCGCTCTCGGTCCACGTCGCGCGCGCCGATTGGCCCGACCGCGCGGTGAGGTGGGTAGTGCCTTTCTCGGCCGGAGGCGCGAACGACCTCATGGCGCGCGCGGCGGCAGAAGGCGTGTCGAAGCGCATCAACCAGCCGGTCGTGATCGAGAACAGGCCGGGCGCAGGCGCGGCGATCGGCGCGGAGTACGTCGCGAAGTCCAAGCCCGACGGCTACACCTTCCTCATCGGCGCCGCGGGAACGATCACCAACAGCATGATCCGCAAGGACATGCCCTACCAGGACAGCGACCTCGTGCCCGTCGGGATGATCGCGGTCGCGCCCTCGGTGATCGTCGTGCATCCAAGCAACCCCGCGGGCAACATGAAGGAATTCATCGCGTGGGCGAAGAGCCAGGGCGACAAGGGCGTGAACTGGGCGACCGCGGGCACGGCGAGCACGCCGCATTTCGTCGCCGAGATGCTCAAGGAGGTCGGCGTCGACAACCTCAACATCATCCCTTACAAGAGCGGCAGCGAAAGCGTGACGGCGGTCATCTCGAACAACGTCGCCGCCACGTCGGAGGCGAGCATCGTCGTGCTTCCCCTCATCAAGGCGGGCAGGCTCAAGGCCA
>JADGRS010000096.1 GCA_017880705.1 Burkholderiales bacterium | reverse complement strand
GACGGCCTCACCGCCAGCTCCGCCATGAGCGTGCTATTGCGCATGTCGTCGCCGAATGCAGTCTTGCCGCCCGTGTGCCTCGCGAGCGCGATCCCGTCGAGGTTCACGAGGGCCACCAGGTCGTGCTCGCCGAGGCTCGTCCTGCCGTAGAAGCGGGCGAGGTACGCGGGGTCCACCGTCGCGAACACGATCCCGCCGAAGGAGCCGTCCGCCTTGTCGATGCGCCTCGACATCGGTATTCGCCACGCGCCGCCCCCCGAGGTCCTCTCGGGGCTTCCGATGTGAATGGCGCGAGCCCGCGCAGCGCGATGGAAGTCCAGGTGGGCGAGGAGGGTGCGGTCGCTCGCGGGCTCGTCGCCCGTCGCGAAGATCGCCTCGCCGTTCTCGCGCGTGATGGCAAGCCCGCGGATGAGGGCGCGGTTCACGGGCCAGTCGTCCGATATCGCGGCGGCATTGCGCACGCCCCCCTCGCGGTATTCCCTTTCGAGCAGGCGCAGGGAGTCGTCGATGTCGGCGATCGTGCCGGCGGCATTCTCCTCGTAGGCGATCGCAAGGTTCGAGTTCGACTGGGTGATCGCGTGGACGGCCTCGGTGTACTCGACCTTCACGTGTTGCCGCGTCACGAAGGCGATGATGGCGATGAGCAGGGCCGCCAGCGTGACGCTTGCGCGCCCCGGCGTGATCCAGCGTGGGGCCGGGCTGTCTGCGCGGGCGATGGCCGCCATTTCTCGCTCAGGCGGCCCGGGGGGCGCAGCTTCGCAGTCGGGCGATGAAGTCCTCGATGCTGTCCGCGTCAGCGCCTCGCGGCGCTTCGGGCGATTGGGCGATGGCCTGCAGCCGTAGCTCGAGCGCTTTCGCGGCCGCGCCGAGCTCGGCGAATCCGAACATCGCGCCCGATCCCGCCAGCCCGTGGGCGGCGCGAACCAGGCAAGCGAGGTCGTCGGGTGCGGCCGCGCCTTGGGAGATCCCGCCCCACAGATGCTCCACTTCGGATAGCTTCGCCGGCAGCGCCTGCACGTAGTCGGCGCGTTGCCGATCGAGCAGGCGCAGGAATTCGTCGCGGGCGCCCGGCTCCATCATTCGGTCTCGGGCATGGTCGCCTCGATGACTTCCTCGAGCGTGGTGAGGCCGCGCAACGCCTTCTTGTAGCCGTCGTAGCGCATCTCGTGGAAGCCCTCGGAGTTGGCGATGTCGAGGAGCTGGTGGTAGTTCAGCTGTCCCAGCAGCCCGTCGCGAAGCCGGTGGGTGATGTAGAGGAATTCGTGGATCGCGATGCGGCCGAGGTAGCCGCTGTGGTTGCAGCGCTCGCACCCCTCGCCCCGGTAGAACGGCGGCAGCGTCGCTCCCTCGCGCCAGGTGAAGAAGCGCGACAGGTTCTTCTCGCCGGGCGGATGCTCGACCCGGCAGAAGGGACAGATCCTGCGCACCAGCCGCTGGTTGAGCACGCCGATCAGCGAAGGGGCGACCATGAAGCGTTCGACGCCCATGTCCATCAGCCGCGTCGAGGCCTGGATCGCGTCGTTGGTGTGCAGCGTGGTGAGCACGAGGTGGCCGGTCATCGCGGCCTGGGTCGCGATGCGCGCCGTCTCCGTGTCGCGGATCTCGCCCACCAGGATCACGTCCGGATCCTGGCGCAGCACCGAGCGCAGCAGCGTGTGGAACGAGCGCCCGGCCTTCTCGTCGACCTGGACCTGGTTGATGCTCGGCCATTCGTACTCGACGGGATCCTCGAGGGTGATGATGTTGAGGCTCGGGCGGTTGATGAAGTTGAGCGCCGCGTAGAGCGTCGTGGTCTTTCCGCATCCCGTCGGCCCCGTCACGAAAAGGATGCCGTTGGGCTGGCGGATCACCTGCTTCAGGCGCGTAAGGAGCGAGGGCACGATGTCGAGCGTCTCGAGATTGAGCGTCGTGCCGGCGAACGGCGACCCCAGCATGCGCATTACCATCTTCTCGCCGTTGATCGTCGGCAAGGTCGACAGGCGGATGTCGATGTTCTTGATGGGCAGCGGGAAATTGATCCGCCCGTCCTGGGGCGTGCGCCGGTTGGTGATATCCATGCCGGAGATCACCTTGAGGCGCGAGACCAGCGGCAGCGCGAGGTTCTTCGACAGCACCAGGCGCTCGGTGAGGGAGCCGTCCACGCGGAAGCGGATCAGCAGGTCGTGCTTTTTCGGCTCGATGTGGATATCGGAGGCGCGTTCCTTCAGCGCCATGAGGATCAGCGAATCGGTCATGCCGATCAGCTGGTTCGATTCCATCAGCTCGGCGAGGTGCTGGTCGGTGAGGTCGGCGTGCAGGAAGGGCGAGAAGTCGAATTCGTCCACCAGCTTGTCGAATTCGAGCGGGGAGTGGTACTTCACGACGATCGCCGACTCGACCTCGTCGGGGAAGCTGAACACGGGGCTTACCTTCGACCCGAGGAACAGCTCCAGCGCGCTGATGAGCTTCGTGTCGAGCGGGTCGACCATCGCCACCGTGGCGACGGTACCCATCTTGTAGAGCGGGATCGCCTTCTTGGAGCTCGCGAGCTCGAAGGGAACCTTGTCGATGAGGTCCTGCTGGAAGAGGGTCTTCCCGAGGTTCACGTGGGTGCGGCCGATGGCTTCGGCGATGATTTCTCCCGCGGTGTCGCGGTCGAGGTAGCCGTAGTGGATCGCGTTCTGCATGAATTCGACCGCGTCGTCGGCATGGATCGCGAGGCCTTCGAGCTGCGCGGCGAACGCCGGGCAGACGTCGCTCGCCTTCTTGCGGATGTCGGGGCTGATGGCGATCATTTGTGGCCCTTCCTGCGCTTCTCGAGCAGCTTGCGGATGTCCTGCTGGGTCACGCGCACGCGCGCCGATTCGTCGAAGGCCTTCTCCTGCTGGGCCTCGGCGGACAGGGCCTCCAGGTCATAGCGGACGAAGTCGGCGAAGAAGGCCTTCGCGGGATCGAGAGCGATCGCGGGATCGGGCGCGTTGCCCGGAATGTCCGGCGCAAGGGTCTTCAGCGGCGCGCCGCAATGCGGGCACACCCCCGCCTTCTTCAGGGTTTCGCTCATGGTCTCTCCGTGCTTCTCACGTGCGCAATGCAATCGGGCCAGCACTCAGCCAGGAGCTGCATGATCTCCTCGGCGCGGTTGCTCTTGAGGATGTAGTGGCGCGCCCCGCGATCGAGGCATTCCTGCACCGAGTCGATGGTGTCCTGGGCGGTCATCATGATGGCGACCACCTGGGGATCGATGGCGAGAATCCGCGTGAGCGCCTCGTCGCCGCGCATCCTCGGCATGTTGATGTCGAGGATGACGAGGTCGGGGCGCAAGCGCTCGAAGGCCTCCACGGCCTCGTCGCCGTCGCCCGCTTCGGCCACGACCACGGCGCCGAGCGCGCGCACGATCCCGGCGACGATCTGGCGCACGTGGAACTCGTCGTCGGCAATGAGAACGCGGATCTTGCGGCCCGGGGGACTCACGGGTGCCTTTCCGGCTGGGGACAGAAGCGTCGCTTTGATGTCCATCCAACAGTATCGGGCCGCCCGGACGGGCCCTTTTGTCCCCGATCAACTACCTGCCGAAACTTGGCGGCAGCGCCCGCCCGGGGGTCGAGGCAAGCCGCTCTACGGAGTCGCCACGGCCTCGCGCTGCCCGGCGGCATCCCCGTGGGCCTCGCCCGGCTTCCGATCGGCCCTTGCCGCGGCCCCGCGAGTGATGATCAGCAAGGGCACGCTGAGCGTGGCGACGAGCTTGGTGGACACGGATCCCATCGCGAGGCTGGCCAGCGCGCCGTGGCCGTGGGAGCCCGAGATCACCAGATCGATGTTCTGTTCCCGCGCGTACTTCTCGATCGTTTGCGCCACGTCGCCGACGCGCCAGGCGGGCGTGAACGCGACGCCCGCCTTGGCGAGCTCCTTCTCCGCGGGCGCGAGCGCGGCGAGGCTCTCGTCGCGTTGGTAGCTTTCCACGGCGGCCTTGCCGGCGACAGCCGCGGCACCGGGATAGGGAATCGGCGGCTGCACATGGAGCAGGTGGATCTCCAGCGGGCTCGAGAAGGATTCCCGCTGGCGCACGACATAGCGGGCCGCGGACTGGGTGTAGGGAGAACCGTCGACTGCGATGAGGATTTTCATGGACGTCCTTTCTTGAGAAACGCCTTCGTAGGCTCACTATGGCAAAACGCGCGCCGAGGGGATTGATGCGAATCAATGGCGCGATTGGCGGCGGCGCGCGACCTTGTAGACGTCGTACCAGGCGACGGACGCCACCCCGGCGGCCACGGCGATGGCGAGATCGGTGGCGGCCGGCGGAGCGAAACGGAAGAGCGCCGCCATCGGCGCGATGTAGATCGACATGACGAGGGCCGCGGCGGTCGCGCCCACGATCCAGACGAGCGCCACGTTCCGGTGCTTCGCCGTTTCGATGATGGTGAGGGTGTGGGAGCGGTTCGCGAAGATGAGGGCGATGTTCCCCGCGACGAGGGTGGCGAACGCAAGCGCGCGGCCCTCCGCCTCGCTTCGCGCCGATCCCTGCGCCCACCCGTAGACCAGGGCGACCGCGGCCAGCAGGCCCAGACCCAGCAGCAGGCCGATCGCGATGCTCGCCCGGGTGAAGAGGGGCTCCTGAACGGGCCGCGGGCGCCGCTCCATCACGGCTGCATCGCTCCTCTCGGCCTCGAAGACGATCGAGCAGGCGGGATCGATCACGAACTCGAGGAAGACCACGTGCACCGGAAACAGGAACAGCGGCCAGCCCGCCGCGAGCGGCAGGAGCGCCATGCCGGCGAGCGGCACGTGGGCGGCGATGAGATAGCGCATCGCGTTGCGGATGTTGTCGTAGATTCGCCGGCCGAGGCGCACCGTGCCGACGATCGAGGTGAAGTCGTCGTCGAGCAGGACGAGCGCGGACGCTTCGCGTGCCACGTCCGTGCCGCGCTTGCCCATCGCGATGCCGATGTGCGCGGCCTTGAGCGCGGGCGCGTCGTTCACGCCGTCGCCGGTCATGGCGACGATCTCGCCGGCGGCGCGCAGCGCGTTGACCAGGCGCAGCTTCTGCTCCGGGCGCACGCGCGCGAACACGCAAGTGCGTGCGACCGCGCGCGCGAGCGCGGCGTCGTCCATCGCCGCGAGCTCGGCTCCGCCGATCACCGGGTCCGACGCGATCCCCGCCTGGCGTGCGATCTCCCGCGCGGTGGCCGGATGGTCGCCGGTGATCATCACGACGCGGATGCCCGCGCGCCGGCAAAGGGCGATCGCCGCGGGCACGGCAGCGCGAATCGGGTCGGCGAGCGCCACGAAGCCGATGAGGCGCCATGGATATCCTTCGGGTCGATCGAGCCACGCCGCGCCGTCCCAATGGGATTGGGCAACGGCGAGCACGCGCAGTCCGCGCTCGGCGGCGAGCGCCGCCACCGTCAGCGCCGCGGCGCGTTCTTCCGGCGGAAGGTCGCACAGCGCCAGCACCGTTTCCGGAGCGCCTTTCATCGCGAGCCGCGCCTGCCCCGAGGGGAAGCGCCAGCCGTGGCACACCGCGAGAAATCCTTCCGCGAGCGGGTAACGCCGCTCGATCGTGGCGTCGAGGGGCGGATGCGCGAGGGGCGGCGAAAAGGCTTCCGTGGCGGCAAGGATCGCGCGTTCCATGGGATCGAAGGGCGCGGTCTCGCAGGCGAGGGCGGCGGCGGCGATGAGCGGTTGCTCGCGCGCATCCCAATCCTTCGCCTCGCGCCAGGCGCCTTCGACCCACGCTTCGGCGACGCGCATGCGGTTCTCGGTGAGGGTGCCGGTCTTGTCGCAGCAGAGCACCGTAGCCGCGCCGAGCATTTCCACCGCGGGCAGGCGGCGCGTGAGCACGCCGTGCTTCGCGATGCGCCATGCGCCGAGGGCGAGGAACACGGTGAGGACGACCGGAAACTCCTCGGGAAGGATCGCCATGGCGAGAGTGAGCCCCGCGAGAATGCCCGGGAGTATTTCGCCGCGGGTGGCGATGTAGGCGAGGGTCACGAGTGCGCACAGCCCGAGGCCGATCGCCGCGATGTAGCGCACCATCCGCAGCGTCTCGCGCTCGAGGGAAGTCTTCGCGGTCTCGACCTTGGCGAGCGTCGCGCCGATGCGGCCCATCTCGGAGTGCGGTCCCGTGGCGGTGACGAGCGCTCGCGCCGAGCCCCGCACGACGAGCGTCCCGGAAAACACGTTGGCCGATTCGGCTGCGACGCTGGCGGGCGCCCGCCTCTTCTCCACCGGCAGCGACTCCCCGGTGAGGAGGGATTCGTCGACGAGGAGGGCGTGCGCGTCGACGAGCCGCGCGTCGGCGGCGACGCGATCGCCTTCGCGCAGCAGCATGAGGTCGCCGCGCACGACTTCCACGCCCGGAACGCGAGCTTCCTTTCCATCGCGAATCACGAGCGCCCGCGGGCTCGACAGGTCACGGAGCGCCTCGAGCGCGCGCTCGGTGCGGCGTTCCTGGACGACCGTGATGACGAAGATCACCATGATGGACGCAGCGAGCACGAGCGCTTCGCGCACGTCGCCCAGCACGAGATAGATCGACGCGGCGCCGATCAGCAGGAGGAACATCGGCTCGCGAAGCACCGCGACGGCCAGCTCGAGCACCCCCTGGCGTTTCGAGCCGGGCAATGCGTTGGGACCTTCCCGATCGAGACGCCGGCGCGCCTCCCGGGTGGTGAGACCTAGAGGAGCAAGGACGTCGTCGTCCAAGAGCATTTCCCTTCGCGCCGGCGCACCGCGAGGCGGACCGATCCGCAGGTCAATAGAGGGACGACGCTTCGGTCGCGCGCGAGGCGGCGGGCACGCGCCCGCCGCGGGCGTGGATGTCGTCGGAAAGGGACTGCGCGAGGCGTGCCGCGGCCGCTTCGGCCCCGTCGCGCGTGTCGCACTCGAGCGCTCGCTCCTCGGGGGCTCGGGGCTCCCGCGTGCCGCAGGGAATCGCCGTCGCGACCGCGACGAAGCCACCATGCCGCAACTCCACTCGCGACCAGATCATGAACCGGCTCATCGATCCTCCCTTACGGGTTCGAGCATCGTCCTTTCGCGGTCGAGGCGTTTGATCGGGGTCAAACGCCGGCGGACCGGCTTGCCTACGATGGGCAAGTCCGGACGAATGCGGAGCACGATGCAATGCAAGCGCAGGATATGTACAACTACAAGGTGGTGCGCCAATTCGCGGTGATGTCCGTGGTGTGGGGCGTCGTCGGCATGCTGGTGGGCGTGATCATCGCCGCGGAGCTGTATTGGCCGGAGCTCAGCATGGGCATCCCGTGGCTCAGCTACGGGCGCCTTCGTCCGCTGCACACCAACGCGGTGATCTTCGCGTTCGGCGGGTGCGCGCTCTTCGCGACGTCGTACTACGTGGTGCAGCGCACGTCCCAGGTGCGCATCTTCTCGGACGGCCTTGCCGCGTTCACGTTCTGGGGTTGGCAGGCGGTGATCGTGCTTGCGGCCATCACGCTCCCCCTTGGCTACACGCAGGGCAAGGAGTACGCCGAGCTCGAGTGGCCGATCGACATCCTCATCGCCGTGGTATGGATCTCCTACGCGATCGTGTTCTTCGGCACGCTCGCCAAACGCAAGGTCCAGCACATCTACGTCGCCAACTGGTTCTTCGGCGCGTTCATCCTCACGGTGGCGCTGCTCCACGTCGTGAACAGCGCCGCGGTGCCGGTCTCCTTCTGGAAATCCTATTCGGCCTACGCGGGCGTGCAGGACGCGATGGTGCAGTGGTGGTACGGGCACAACGCGGTCGGATTCTTCCTCACGGCGGGCTTCCTGGGGATGATGTACTACTTCATTCCCAAGCAGGCCGGGCGCCCGATCTACTCGTACCGGCTCTCGGTGGTGCCCTTCTGGGCGCTCATCTTCACGTACATGTGGGCGGGCCCGCACCACCTGCATTACACGGCGTTGCCCGACTGGACGCAGTCGCTCGGGATGGTGTTCTCGCTGATCCTGCTGGCGCCGTCGTGGGGCGGGATGATCAACGGGATCATGACGCTCTCGGGCGCGTGGCACAAATTGCGCACCGATCCGATCCTCAAGTTCCTCATCGTGTCGCTGTCGTTCTACGGCATGTCGACCTTCGAGGGGCCGATGATGTCGATCAAGACGGTGAACGCGCTGTCGCACTACACCGACTGGACCATCGGGCACGTGCACTCGGGCGCCCTCGGCTGGGTGGGATTCATCAGCTTCGGCAGCCTCTATTACCTCATCCCGAGGCTGGTGGGGCGCGTCGAGATGCACAGCGTGCGCGCGATCTCGCTGCACTTCTGGATCGCGACCATCGGCGTCGTCCTCTACATCGCCGCGATGTGGATCGCGGGCGTGATGCAGGGCCTCATGTGGCGCGCGACCTACGGCGACGGGACGCTCACCTACAGCTTCGTCGAAGGCGTGAAGGCGACCTATCCCTTCTACGCCATCCGCCTGGCGGGCGGCGTCCTCTACCTGTCCGGAATGCTGATCATGGCCTGGAACGTCACCAAGACGATGCTCGCCGGCCGCGCTCAGGACGCCCCGATTCCCGGCTTCGCCATGGCGCACGCGTAAGAGAGAGAAAGCAAAATGAAGTTGACCCATGACCTGATCGAGAGAAAGAGCGCGCTGCTGATCGTCCTCGTGGTCCTCGTGGTGAGCGTCGGGGGCCTCGTGGAGATCGTGCCGCTCTTCTTCCAGCGCTCGACCACCGAGCCCGTGGCCGGGATGAAGCCCTACACGGCGCTGCAGCTCGCGGGCCGCGACATCTACCTGCGCGAAGGCTGCTACGGCTGCCATTCGCAGATGATCCGCCCGTTCCGCGCGGAGACCGAGCGCTACGGCCACTACTCGGTCGCGGGCGAATCCGTCTACGACCACCCGTTCCAGTGGGGCAGCAAGCGCACCGGCCCCGACCTCGCGCGCGTCGGCGGGCGCTACGGCGACGAATGGCATCGCGTTCACCTGAACAACCCGCGCGACGTCGTGCCGGAGTCGAACATGCCCGCCTATCCGTGGCTCGCCGAGACGCCGGCCGATGCGACCCACATCGAGAGGAAGCTCGAGGTGATGCGCATGCTCGGCGTTCCGTATGCCGACGCGGACATCGCCGGCGCGAAGAACGAGCTCGCGGGCAGGACCGAGCAGGACGCGCTCATCGCGTACCTGCAGGTGCTCGGCATCAACATCAAGAGCAAGAGGTAGGGCCATGGACATCACTTTCATGCGCGAGGCGGTCACCGTGCTTTCCTTCGCCGCGTTCGTGGCGATCCTCGTCTTCGTCCTGCATCCGGGCAATCGCCGGCGCTACGAGGGGCGGGGCGCGCTTCAC
>JADGRS010000430.1 GCA_017880705.1 Burkholderiales bacterium | reverse complement strand
AGGAAGCGACGCGCAAGCTCATCAACGCGCAGCGTCTCGCGTCGATGCGCCCGGACTCGATCCTCGTCAACACCGCGCGCGCGGCGCTCATCGACATGGCGGCGCTGCCGGCGGCGCTCGACGCAGGCCGTCCTGCAATCGCCGCGCTCGATGTCTACGACGACGAGCCGGTTGCCAAGGACTTCGCGCTCGCAAGACGCGCGAACGTCGTGCTCACGCCGCACCTGGGATTCGTGAACGATCCCGTGTTCGGCAAGTTCGGACCGGGCGTCGTTGAAAACCTGCTCGCCTGGATGCAGGGCAAGCCGCTGACGCGCGAGCTCAAGTGATGCGCGAGGTCAAGGCCCGCTGATCGCCACGCCCCAGGGCAGGCTGCCCACGGCGATCTCGGCCGACTTCGCATAAGTGGCCGTGTCCACTACGGCGACCGCGTTGGACCGGCCGCACGCGACGTAGAGTTTCTTCCCGTCGGCGCTGAGGGCCATGTTCCAGGGGCGGCGGCCCACCTCGACCTCGGCCACGATGGCCTGGGAGGCGGTGTCGATCACCTGGACCGCACCCTTGCCGCCCGAGGTGACGAACACGCGCTTTCCGTCGGGATGCACCAGCACGCCGTTGGAACGGCTGCCCACCGCGATGCTCGCGACGACTTCGCGCTTGCCGACATCGATCACGCTCACCCGGTCCGCCTGTTCGGCGGCGACGTAGGCTCGCGATCCATCGGGGAGGAAGCCGATGCCGCGCGGGCGCTGTCCCACCGTGATCGACTTCACCACCTCGCCGCGCGCGACGTCGACGACATCCACCGAGTCCGCTTCCTCGGCGCTCACATACAGCCATTTGCCGTCGGGGCTCCACACGGCATGCTCGGGATTCTTGCCTTTCATTCGTACCGTGCGCGCAACTTTGAGCGCCGCGAGATCCACGATTGCAACGAGATCGTTTTCCTCGACTGCCGCGGCGATCCAGCGGCCGTCGGGGGAGAGGTAGACGGCCTCGGGCGACTTGCCGAGGGCGATCGTGGCGACGTCCGAGCCGCGCTCAAGATCGTGGACCACCAGGGAGTTTCCCGTCTGGTCGCTCACGTAGAGGCGCCGGCCGTCGCGGGATACGGCGATGCCGCGAGGCTTCGCGCCGACCTTGAGGGTCGCGCTCACCCGGTCGGTGGCGACATCGACGACCGAGATGGTTCCGGAACCTTCGTTGGAAACGTAGGCATAGGGCGAAGCGCCGGCGAACATGGCGACGGCGAGGAGCGCGACTGAGGCGCCGACGCGGACGAGGCTGACCATGCGAATCGACTATCCTTGAGAAATGGATTCGCTACGTTACACCATGATCGCGCGGCTCTTGCACTGGACGATCGCGTTGCTGGTCGCCAGCCAGTTCACCCTGGGATGGTCGATGCAGTCGATTCCGAAGGCGCCGCCCGGCGCGCGCGCGGACGCGTTCAACCTGCACAAATCGATCGGCCTTGTGATTCTTGCCCTGATGACGCTGCGAATCCTGTGGAGAGCGCGCACGGCTCCTCCACCGTGGCCCGCAATGCCATCGTGGAAAGCGGCCCTCGCGAAGGCGAACCATGCGCTCCTCTACGCGATCCTCGTCGCGTTACCCCTATCCGGCTACCTCGGCTCGGTATTGAGCGGCTATCCGGTCAAATTCTTCGGCCTCACGCTCCCGCGTTGGGGAGCGGCCCTTCCCGCCGCAAAGGATTTGATGTCCGGCGTTCACCTCGCCGCTACATGGTTGCTCGCTGCCGCACTCGCATTGCATCTGGGGGGCGCGATCCATCAAGCGATGGCGACGGGAGGAAGCCTCCTCGGCCGGATGGGGTGGCGGCGCGGCTGAATTCTTTCGCGCTATCGCTGCGTCTGCAGGAGCGCCGCCGTTTCGCCGAAGTCGCCTTCGCGCGCCATGTCGAGAGCGCTCTTGCCGCGATTGTCGCGCAGGTCGGCGCGCGCTCCGGCCGCGAGCAAAGTCTTCACCGCGGCGCTGCGGCCGTAGCCCGCGGCCCACATCAGCGCCGTGAGGTCGTTGCGATAGACGGCGTTGGGGTCGACGCCGCGCGCGAGCAACTGCCCGACCACCTCCGCATGGCCCTCGCCTGCGGCGTAGACGATCGCGTTCTTGCCGATGCGATCCACGGCGCGCGGATCGGCCCCCTTGGCGAGTAGCACTGCGGCGATCTCTGGCAAGCCCGCATGGGCCGCGGCCATCAGGGGCGTCACACCATTCACGGCAGCGATGTTCGGGTCGGTCCCGGACTCGATCATCGACCTGGCGACGACGAGATCCTTCTTCTTGAGCGCAATGAGCAGCGCCGTCTCGCCCAGCCGATTGCGGGAGTCGACCGAGGCGCCCGATTTCAAGGCGCGCTCCACGCCCGCCACGTCGGAGTTGCGCGCTGCAAGGAGCAATTGCGCGTTCACCGACAGGTCGCTTTCCGCGGCGCGCGCGAGCGCCTGCGCCCCGACCATGAAAAGGAGCAGCGCGGCGAGCGAATATTTCCGGATGTACATGGCTTCCTCCACGGTGACGGTGGCGTGCGGCGCTCGCCTGCTGCGCTGCACAAGGCGCGATTTGCGAACGCGAGCGATAAGGAATATAACCGATGCGCGTGCCCGGACGGCGGCACCGCCGCGCGGCGTGGAAACCGGAAGACCCGAAACAAAAAAAACCAACGGAGGACTTATGCGAATCGGAATTTCTCCGAAGACGATGGCATTCACCGCCGCGCTGTGCGCGGCATTCGGCGTTTCGGCACAGGAAATCGCGGGCGGCGCCTCGACGACCACGACCAAAGCGCTCTCCGGCGTGACGGCGATCACGCAGGCGATGCTCGACGGCGCGGCGGCCGACACCAAGAACTGGATCCACCCGAACGGCAGTTACGACCAGACGCGCTTCTACGGCGGGGCGCAGATCAGCGCGGGCAACGTCGCCAAGTTGAAGCCGGCCTTCGTGTTCCAGACCGCGGTGCTCGAGTCCATGGAGACCGCGCCGATCGTGGTCGACGGCGTGATGTTCCTGACGACGTCCTTCA
>JADGRS010000429.1 GCA_017880705.1 Burkholderiales bacterium | reverse complement strand
CGGGATCGTCCTCGGGCGCGGCATCGTCTTCGCGCGTGAACGCCTTGCTCACCTCAATCCCTCCACGAACGCCCGGATCCCGCCGAGCAGCATCTCCACCGCGATCACGGTGAGGATGAGGCCCATGAGGCGCTCGATCGCCTGCATCGGGCGCACGCCCAGCCGGCGTTGCATGCGGTCGCCCGTCACGAGGATCAAGGTCGCCAGCACCATCGTCGTGGTAAGGGCCGCGGCCCACATCGCCATCTTCCCGGGCTCGCGCGTGGCCATGAGCATCACGGTGGCGAGGGCCGAAGGCCCCGCGATGAGCGGGACCGCGAGCGGGACGATGAGGGGCTCGCCGCCCTGGTGCGGGCCGAACGCGCCTTCGGGATGGGCGAAGACCATGCGGATCGCGATCATGAAAAGGATAACACCCCCCGCTATGGACAACGACGTCTCCGAGAGGTGCATGAGCTCGAGCAGCGCGCGCCCGAACATCATGAAAAGGGCGAGGATCGCCGCGGCGATCGCGCATTCCCGCACGATCACCAGGCGCCGGCGCGCGCCCGAGACATCGGCGAGCATCGCGTTCACCAGGGGCACGTTGCCGAAGGGATCGATCACCAGCAGGAGCAGGACTACGGCCGAGACGAATTCTGTCTTCATATGGAGCGTTATCATATTCGCTTCCATGAGCCGGGTAGCCTTCCTCTGCCTCCTCGCCGGGGGCTGCGCGATCGCGTTCGCGCCGATTTTCGTGCGGCTCGCCGACACGGGGCCGGTGGCGAGCGCCTTCTGGCGCTGCGCGCTCGCGGTGCCGGTGCTGTGGAGCTGGGTGCTGCTGAAGAAGGGGAACGAGGAAAATCGGGAGCGAAGCGTCCCCATCGCGTCGCTAGTCGCCGCGGGGCTCTTCTTCGCGAGCGACCTGGGCGTGTGGCACTTCTCGATCCTCTACACGTCGGTCGCCAATTCGACCGTGCTCGCGAACCTCGCGCCCATCTTCGTCACGCTGGCGGGATGGATCCTCTGGCGGCGCATGGTGACGCGCACCTTCCTCATCGGCATGTTCGTGGCGATCGCGGGAATGTTCGTGCTGGTGGGGCCGAACTTCGCCGCGGGCGGCAGGCCTCTCGCGGGCGACGCCCTCGGCGCGCTGACCGCGGTGTTCTACGCGGGCTACTTCCTCGCCATCAAGATCGCGCGCGACGCGGGCGCGTCGACCGCACGCCTGATGGCGTGGAGCACGACGATCACGGCGCTCGTGCTGCTGCCGGTCGCCGCGGCCTTCCCCCAGCCCTTCTTGCCTTCGAGCACGGCGGGATGGTGGGTGCTCGTCGGGCTCGCGCTGGTGACGCAGGTGCTCGGCCAGGGCCTCATCGCCTATGCGTTCGCGCACCTGCCCGCATCGCTGTCATCCGTGTCCCTGCTGATCCAGCCGGTGATGGCGGCGCTCTTCGCTTGGCTTCTCTTCGGCGAGGCGATCGGCGCCGCGCAATATCTCGGCGGCGCGATCGTGCTCCTGGGGATCTGGCTGGCGCGCCGCGGCAGCAACGGGGGCTGACCCGCGCGCCGACCCGGCGCGCTCAGGAGGGCAACCGCGCGAGCTCCTGCGCGATCGAGCGCGACAATGCCGACAGCGACTCGCGCTCCCCGTCGCTCAGCGAAGGACGCCTGGCCCAGGCGCCGGCGAGGCCGTCGATGCGGGACAGCGCCACGCGGTACTGCGCCGGCTCGCGCAGGAAGCCCGCACGCCGGGCCTGCATCCCGAGGTCGTAGCGCTCGGTGATGCATTCGATACCCAATGCCCGTTGCTCCTGCCCGGGATGCACGCGGTACTCGCAGAGCGCCGCGGCGCCGTAGTACGCCTCGCCCAGCGTGAGGAGCCGCAGCCACAGCGACAGATCGGCGAGGCAGTGATAGGTCGTCTCGCCCCAGGTGAAGACGCCGCCCGCATCGCAATCGACGTCGGCGCGGCGGAACATCACCGTCGAGGGCTCGCCGATGAGGTTCAGGCTGTTCATGAGAACAACGTCGCCGAGCTCCAACCCGTCCATCACGCACGAGACATGGGACAAGGGCGAGGTCGCCGGGATGTCGGGAGCGAGCGCGCCGTTCGCGTCGATCACGCGCCGGCGGCTGGTGGCGAGGCGGACTTCGGGACGGCCCGCGAAGCTCGCGGCGAGCCGCGCGACGCAGTCCTCGCGCAGCCGGTCGTCGTCGTTCAGGAATTTCACCAGCTCGCCGCGCGCGTCGCGCAGGCACTGCGTGAAGTTTCCCTCGAACCCGAGCCGCTCGGGGTTGCGCAGGTAGCGCACGCGCGGATCGTTCGCCGCGAGAACGCAGTCCTCGATGAGGGTGCCGGGTGAATCGTCGCGCACCACGATCTCGAACGAGGGATGCTTCTGCGCGCGCGCGCTCGCGAAGGCTTCGCCGAAGAAGCGCGGGTTGTAGGCTGGAATCAGGATCGAGACCTGCGGGCCGGTCATGGGGCTGCGCCACCTCCTCGGCAAGTGTGGGGCCGGCTCATTCGAAAAGCCATCTCAGGGCGCCCTCCTCGTCCTCGAATGCGCTCGCCTGCAGCCCCACGTTGCGGTAGGCGGTCTCCCAGAATTGCATGATGGCGCGATGCTCGGGAGCGTGAAGCACGGCGGCGCGCACGCGCCGGGCCGCGACATCCTGGAGCACGGGGATGCTGCGCGGCCACCAGAAGACATCGGTTCTCTGCAGGTCGTCCAGCCGCGCGGCGCGAACGTCGTAGAGCATGCCGAAGCCGCTCGCAGCCGCGGCCTGGCGGGCCGAGGTGATCATGCCGGGCGCGCCCAGCAGGTCGCAACGGTCCGTCACGACGACGCGCACGACGCGGCGTTCCGCGTCGACACGGATCGAATAGGCCATGGGAGACTACCGCGCCGGGGCCCGGCCCGCGGTGCCGGCATCGGTGGCCGGAACGACCTGGTAGAAGATCTCGTCCTTGCGGATCATTCCCAGCTCGAGGCGTGCGCGCTCCTCGAGCGCTTCCAATCCCTGTTTCAAGTCCCTCACCTCTGCATCGAGCGCGTCGTTGCGCGCCTT
>JADGRS010000095.1 GCA_017880705.1 Burkholderiales bacterium | reverse complement strand
CGGTATCGGAGTTCTCGCCCTCGCTCGGCGTGACGGTCGACCTGGGCGCGCATGTCCGGACGGTTCCGGCGCCGCGTCTCTATCACGCCGAGGGTGCCGATCTCGGCGAGCGCTTCACCCGCGACGTCGAGGCGGCGATCGCCGATCTCCGGCGTCATGGCATCAAGCCGGCCGCGCTGATCGTCGACTCAGTGTTCACCAGCGACGGCATCCTCCCTGAACCGGCAGGCTTTCTGAAGGGCGCTGCCGACGCGATCAAGCGGGCAGGGGGCCTGTTCATTGCCGACGAGGTCCAGCCCGGCTTTGGCCGCACCGGCGGGCACTTCTGGGGTTTCCAGCGCCATGGGGTCATGCCCGACATCGTCACCATGGGAAAGCCGATGGGCAATGGCCAACCGATCGCGGGACTGATGGCGACCGCCGACGCCCTGGCGGAGTTCGGGAAGCACTCGCGCTACTTCAACACGTTTGGTGGGAACGCCGTGTCGTGCGCGGCGGCACTGGCAGTGTTGGACGCCATCGAGCGAGAGCGGCTGGTGCACAACGCTGCCGAGGTCGGGAAGCTCCTGCGCGAGGGCATCGCCGGTCTCGCCAACCGGCACGAGGCCATCGGTGACGTGCGCGGTGCCGGCCTTTTCGTCGGGGTCGAACTTGTCCGCGTTCGCTCCTCGCGAGAGCCGGATCGCGGGCTCACGAGCCACGTTGTCAACCGGATGCGAGACAAGGGCGTGCTGCTCAGCGCCTGTGCGATGGGACACAATGTGGTCAAGAGCCGTCCGCCGCTGGTGCTGTCGAAGGATCAGGCGGGCCTCGTCATCGAAGCTCTCGACGAAGCGCTCGGCGAAGCGCGGACGGCGAGCGGCGGGGTGGCTGCGATCGAGGTCGGGCGATAATATCCGCCATGGGCTCGGCCGCCTCTCTCTCCCTCGATCAGTTCGACATCAAGATCCTTACGCATCTTCAGCGCGAAGGGCGCTGCTCGAATGTCGAGTTGGCCGACGCGGTGGGCCTGAGCCCGAGCCCGTGCCTGGTACGGACGAAACGCATGCGGGAAATGGGCGTGATCGTCGGCTACGGCGCCGACATCGCGCTGGAGAAGCTGGGCCCCTACGTGGTCGTGTTTTCCGAGGTGACCATCAGCAGCCACCGGCGCAACGACTTTCGCAAGTTCGAAGAGGCTGCCGGTCGGCACTGCGAGATCGTGGAGTGGTACAACGTCAGCGGCGGTTACGACTACCTGCTGAAAATCGTCACGTCGAGCATTGCCCGTTTCCAGGAGCTGATGGAACGCCTGCTGGGGGAGGATGTCGGGATCGAGCAGTTCCAGAGCCGCATCGTATTGCGCGAGTCGCACGGCAAGCGCTCATATCCTCTCGGTCTCATCGCGACGCCGCGAACCCGGGCCTGAGGCCTTCGTAACCTGCACGGCCTCGAGCTCCGCGCCCGTGTGGTGGCAGAGGATTTCTTTCCCGCCCTCCAGAATCCGGCGCGGTGGCGCAACCTGGTCGCACAGCCCTGCGATGCGTACGGGGCAGCGGTCGAGGAAAGTGCACAGTCCCGGCGGCGGTTTGCCGGCGCCGGGCGCCGGCGCCTCGACGGCGAGGCGCGCCGGCAAGCCATCGAGCCATCCGCTGCGCAGCTCCGGCACCGACGAGATGAGCAGGTCTGCGTAAGGATGGAACGGCGGCGCCGCGATGTCCTTGCGCCTGCCGGAGTCCACCTTGCATCCCGAGTACAGCACCGCGACGTCGTCGCAAACGGCGCGCACCGTCGAGATGTCGTGGCTGATGAACATGAGCGATACGCCGAGCTCGCGGCGCAGCTCGGCGAGGAGATCGAGGACCGCGGCGCCCACGACCGTGTCGAGCGCCGAGGTCACCTCGTCGCAGAGGATCAGGTCCGGCTCGGCGGCGAGCGCGCGCGCGAGGTTCACGCGCTGCTTCTGGCCGCCGGAGAGCTCGGCGGGCTTGCGCGTGGCGAGCGTGGCGGGCAGCTTCACGAGATCGAGGAGGCGGGCGATGCGCTTGGCCGCCTCCTCGCCGCGCACGCCATGGTAGAACGCGAGGGGCCTCGCGAGGATGCGCGCGATCGAGTGCGCGGGATTCAGCACCGTGTCGGCGTTCTGGAACACGATCTGGATGCGACGGAACTGCTCGCGCGTGCGCTCCGTGAGGTTGGTCGGCAGGGGCTGGCCTTCGAAGAGGACGCTGCCGCGCGCGGCCGGCACCAGGCCCGCCACCACGCGCGCGAGCGTGGTCTTTCCCGATCCCGATTCGCCGATCACGCCGAGCGTGCGCCCGCGTGCGATGGTGAGGTCGATGTCGTCGAGCACGCGCGTGGCCGGCATCCCGTCGGCGCCGACGCGCCCGTATCCGGCGACGAGGCCGCGGATTTCCAGCAGCGCAGCGGCGTCCTTCGCCGCGCCCTCGCCGCGCGGCTGCGGCGCGGCCGCGGCCAGAAGGCTCTGCGTATACGCGTGCCGCGGGCGCACCAGGATGTCATCGGTGGCGCCGATCTCGCGCATCTCGCCGTCGGAGAGCACCAGGATCTGGTCGGCCATCTGCGCCACCACCGCGAGGTCATGGGAGACGTACACGGCCGTGGCCCCGCGCTCGCGCACGACCTTCTTGAAGGCGCGCAGCACCTCGATCTGCGTGGTCACGTCGAGCGCCGTGGTGGGCTCGTCCAGCACCACCAGCTCCGGATCGGTGATGAGCGCCATCGCCGCCATGAGGCGCTGCAGCTGCCCGCCGGAAACCTGGTGCGGATAGCGCGCGCCGATGCCTTTCGGATCGGGAAGCGCCAGCGCGGCGAAGAGCTCGACCGCCTTGGCTTCCGCCGCGGCGCGTGTCGCGGTGCCGTGGATCACCGCGCCCTCGACGACCTGGTCCATGATCGTCTTCATCGGGTTGAACGCCGCGGCCGCGCTCTGCGCGATGTAGGAGACCTTCGCACCGCGCAGGGCGTAGAGCCCCTCGTCATCGAGATCGAGCACCTGCGTCTCGCCGATGCGGATCGAGCCGCCGGCGATGCGGCAGCCGCGGCGCGCGTAGCCCAGCAGCGAGAGCGCGATGGTGGTCTTGCCGGAGCCCGACTCGCCGATGAGCGCGAGGACTCGTCCCTTGGGGATCGAGAAGCTCACGTCCTTCACGATGGCGGTCTCGCCGCCATCCGCGTTGCGCACGACGACGCTCAGCCCCTGGACTTCGACGAGAGCGCTCAATGCCGGTCTCGTCTCAGTTCTCGGCTACGCGGCCGGTCCGGCCCGAGAAGCTGTCGATGAGGAGGTTCACGCTCACCGTGAGCGTGGCGATTGCGATCGCGGGCACCACGACGGCGGGCGCGCCTTCGAACAATCCTGAAATGTTCTCGCGCACCAGCGACCCGAGGTCCGCGTCCGGCGGCTGCACGCCCAGCCCGAGGAAGCTCATGCCGGAGAGCAGCAGCACCACGAACACGAATCGCAGGCCGAAGTCCGCGAGCATCGGATTCACCATGTTGGGCAGGATCTCGACCACGCCCACGTAGGGCAGTCGCTCGCCCCGGGCTCGCGCGGCGAGCACGTACTCGAGCGTCCTCACGTTGACGGCGAGCGAGCGCGCAATGCGAAATGCACCGGGCGTGTAGCTCACCGCGGCGGTGAGGATGAGCAGGCCCACGGACGAGCCGAACGCCGCCACCATCACCAGCGCCAGCATCTTGCTCGGGATCGAGATGAGCGCGTCCATGAGGCGGCTTATCAACTCGTCCACCCAGCCGCCCGCGGTCGCGGCGACGAGCGCGATCGTGGTGCCGGTCACGCTCGCGCAGATCGCGGCCACGAGCGCGAGGCCGATGGTGAAGCGCGAGCCGTAGAGGATGCGGCTCAGCATGTCCCTCCCGAGATAGTCGGTGCCGAGCGGGTAGGCCGAGCTGAACGCGCCGAAGACGTCGGGTGAAACCACGGCGCCGACCGGGTGCGGCGCGATGCTCGGCCCGAAGATCGCGGCGAGGAGCCATGCGACCACGAAGAAGAGCCCGATCTTTCCGGCGAGGCTCATCGGTGCCTCAACCTCGGGTTGGAGAGGATGGCGACCAGGTCGGCGATGAGCACCAGCAGCAGGTAGGCGAAGCAGAAGATCATCGCGCACGCCTGCACCATGGGCATGTCGCGGTTGGTCACGGCATCCACCATGAGGCTCGCGAGGCCGGGGTAGTTGAAGATGGTCTCGACGATCACCACGCCGCCCAGCAGGTAGGAAAGGCTGAGCGCCACGGCGTTGGCGATCGGCCCGATGGCGTTGGGCAGCGCATGGCGCAGTGCCACGCGCGCGGGCCGTGCGCCCTTCAGAACGGCCATCTCCACGTACGAGGCGGAGAGCTGGTCGATCACCGCCGCGCGCGTCATGCGCGCCATCTGCGCGATCACCACGAAGCAGAGCGTGAGCACCGGCATCGCGTAGGTGCGGACGAACTGCGCGGGCGTGGAGACGTCGACGGCGTTCGAGAGCGCCGGAAGCCACTGCAGCTTCACGGCGAACACCAGCACCGCGATGGTCGCCACGAGGAATTCGGGCACCGCCACCATCGAGAGCGTCGCGAGGTTCAGCGCCCGGTCGAGCGCCCGCCCGCGCCACATGGCCGAGAGGATGCCGATGGTGAGCGCGATGGGAACCGACACCGCGGCGGTCACCGCGGCTAGAAGGAGCGACTTGGGGAGCCTCCCGGCGATGAGCTCGGTCACCGGCAGGTTCGCCGTGAACGATTGTCCGAGATTGCCGGTGAGAAGCCCTTGCAGCCAATGGAGATAGCGAATGTGCGGGGGCTTGTCGAGGCCGTACTGCGCACGCAACGCGGCGATCGTCTCGGGTGTGGCGCTTTGTCCCAGCGCCTCCTGCGCCGCGTCGCCGGGCAGCCACCCGGTGATCACGAAAATCACCATCGACACGATGACGAGCGTGAGCGCGCCGGAAGCGAGCCGGTTCGCGACGAGCCAGGCGATGGTGCCGCGCCAGCGCGCCGGCACGGCAAAGCGCCGTGGCGACGCGAGGGCGCGGGCCTCAGCCATCGACCCAGACGTGCTCGGCGAACATGTAGCCCATGAACCCGCCGATCGGAACGGAGCCCAGGCCCTTCACCTTGCTGTTGTATCCATCCAGGAAGCTCAGGAAGACAGGGATGCCGATACCGCACTTCTCGTGGACCAGCACCTGCATGTCGCCATACATCTTCCTGCGCTTCTCGTTGTCGGGCTCGGCGCGCGCAGCGAGCACGAGCTGGTCGAATTGCTCGTTCTTCCATCCCGATTCGTTCCACGGCGCGTCGGACTTGAAGAACTGCGTGAAGAGCTGGTCGGCGCTCGGCCGCGGATTGATGTTGCCGAAGAACAGCGGATGCTTCATCCAGTGGTTGGACCAGTAGCCGTCGGCCGGGACCCGGTTCACGGTGAGCGTGAGGCCGGCCTTCTGCGCCGATTGCTGCATCAGCACCGCCATGTCTATGGACCCGTTAGCCGCGGGCGAAGCCACGACCTGCACGCTCTTGCCCGCCATGCCCGCTTTCTGCAGGTGGAACTTGGCCTTGTCGACATCGTAGGGCCGCTGCGGGAGTCCCGCCAGGTAGTAGCGGTGCGACGGCGGGATGGGTTGGTCGTTGGCGACCACCGCGAAGCCGCGGAACACGGCGTTCTTCGCCTGCTCGCGGTCGATGAGGTACTTCATCGCCATCACGAAATCGGGGTTGTTGGTGGGCGCGGCGTCCTGGCGCGCGACGAGGTCGGTATAGAGGCCCGACTTGGTCTCCAGGACGCCGTAACCCGGCGTCGCCCTCACGCGACTGGTGGAGCGCGGATCGACGGCCAGGATCAGCTGCACGTCGCCCGAGAGCAACGCGTTCACGCGCGCCGGCTCGTCCTGGATTCCGATCAGCTCGACCTCGTCGAGGTAGGGCCTGCCCGCCTTCCAGTAGCCGTCGTTGCGCACGCCCACGCTGCGCACGCCGGGCTGGAACTCCTTCAGCTTGAAGGGGCCGGTGCCGTTCGCGGTGGCGCTGAAATCCCTGGCGCCGCCCTTCACGATGAGGAAATGCGATGCGGCCAGGATCACCGGCAGGTCCGCGTTGGGGGCGACAAGCGTCACCTTGACCTCATTGGGCCCGCTCGCCTTTACCTCGGAGAACTGATCGGCCACGGTCTTCACCTTCGAGGCGGTGGCGGCCTCCTTGTGGCGGTTGAGCGAATAGACGACGTCGGCGGGGGTGAGCGGCGAGCCGTCGTGGAACTTCACGTCCTTCCTCAGCTTGAAGGTCCAGACCGTCGCCTTGTCGCTGCGGATCTCCTCAGCGAGCGCGGGCTGCGGCGCGAGGCTCGCGTCGAGCTGCGTGAGGCCGCTGTAGAACATGTTGTGGCGCGTGTAGTCAGTCGCATTCGAGCCCTTGGCCGGGTCGAGCGTGTCCGCCGTGGAGCTCGAGGTGGTCGCCGCGCGAATGCGGCCACCCTTTCTGGGCGTTTGCGCGCGGGCGTTGGTCGCGACGGAGAGCAGGCCGCCCGCCGCCGAGGCCATGATGCCCATCGAGAACATGAGCCGCAGCACGTCGCGCCGCGAGGCGCCGCGGCCCAGGGCCTCGAGGATGCGCCGCTGGTCGGCAGGATCCAGTGAGAACGTCTTCTTGTCGTCCATCGCCGTCCCTCCCTTAATGAATCATGTCCTGCACGCGGTAATAGGCGCCCACGAACGGAAGAAACCACGGGTCGCCGAAATTGCCCGGGATGGCTCGCCAGTCGAGCTCGAGCCACGGGCTCGAGACCGCGCGCCCGTCGATCATATCGGCCATCACGCGTCCCATGTGGGTCGACATCTGCACGCCGTGGCCGCTGTAGCCCATCGAATAGAGTAGCCCGTCGTGCTCGCCGGCACGCGGCAGGCGGTCGGCGGTCATGTCGACGAGGCCGCCCCAGCAGTAATCGAGCTTCACCGCCCGCAACGCGGGGAACACGGTCCCGAGCGATTCACGCAGGACGCGCCCGCTCTTCTCGTCGGAGCCCGCGCCCGGCATCGCGAAGCGCGCGCGCCCGCCGTAGATCAGCCGGTTGTCGGGCGTGAGGCGAAAGTAGTTGCCGATGATGCGCGTGGTGACATAGTTGCGCCGGCCCGGCATGAGGCGCTGCGCGACCGCGGCATCGAGCGGCTCGGTCGCGACGATGAAGCTGCCGACCGGCACGATGCGCCGCCGGAACCAGGATAAGGGACCCGGGCGCGAGGCGCCGGTCGCGAGAAACACCTGCCCCGCCTCGATCGTGCCGCGCGCGGAGGTGATGCGATGGGCGCGGCCCGAAAGCCGCTCGAGCCGCGTGACCGTCGCGGATTCATAGATGCGCGCGCCGCGGCGCGCGGCCGCTTCCGCGAGCCCGACGCCGAAGCGTCCCACGTGCATCTGCGCGCTGGTCTTCTGCAGGAGTCCCCCGTGGAATTGCGCCGAATCGATTTCGGTGGGAAGCCGCGCGCGCTCGATGAGTTCCATGCCCGTGTCGACCTCGCGGCCCAGGGTCTCGAAGGTCCGCGCGAGGCCCTCGTAGTGCTGCGGCTTGGCGGCGAGCTTCAACTTCCCGGAGCGCACGAAGTCGCAGTCGATCGCTTCGTCACGAACGATCGCTTCGACGCTGTCGACCGCCGCGTCGAAGTCGCGGTACATGGCACGTGCCTTCGTCTCGCCGAAGCGGCGCACCAACCCTTCGTAATCGTGCGCGACGCCGTTGCTGCAATGCCCGCCGTTACGCCCCGAGGCCTCGCCCGCTACGCGTCCCGCCTCCAGCACGGCGACCGACGCTCCGCGCTTCGCGAGCGTGAGCGCAGCCGACAATCCGGTGAAGCCGCCGCCGACCACCGCGACATCGACGCGGCCGAGCGAGTGCAGCGGCGCGTCGGACCCGCCCTTGAAAGGCGGCGCGGAATCGAGCCAATAGGAATCGAGCTTCACCAGGGTGGGATCAGAGGCCGACGAGCGCGGGAAGTCCGCCGATGTCGGGGATCTCGCGATAACCATACGCCGGGTTGCCAGGCTCGTGGCCGCGGTTGACAAAGGCCTTGTTGCGGATGCCCATGTCGTTGGCGGACATGTGGTCGTAGCGCGGGCTCGACGAGACGTGCAGCAGGTCCTCCGGCGCGCAGCCGAGTTGGTCCAGCATGTATTCGAAGGCCCGGAGGCGCGGCTTGTACGCGCCGGCCTGCTCGGCCGTGTAGACCCGATGGAAAGGCGCGCCCAGCTTCGCCACGTTGTGGTGGATCTGCTCGTTCATCGCGTTGGAGAGGATCACCAGGGGGATCTCCTTGGCGATTCGCGAGAGCGGCTCCGGGACGTCGGCGTGCGGGCCCCACGTCGGCACGGCATCGTAGTACTTGCGGCCCTCGCCTTCGCGGTATTCGACCTTCCAGCGCCCGCAGGTGCGGCGGATGGCGCTTTCGAGGACCTGGTCGTAAGGCTTCCAGTCGCCCATCACCTCGTCGAGTCGGTAGTGCGCGAAATCGTTCAGGAACGCGTCCATGCGCGCGGCGGGCACGCGGTCGGCGTACATCTCGCGCGCGACATCCGACATGCGGAAGTTGGTGAGCGTGCCGTAACAGTCGAAGGTGATGTACTTGGGTCTGAAGGTCATCGTCTGAGTTCCTGCCTTCGGCTGGGTGAGGGTGGCGGTCATGGTGCGCGCTCGGGTGGAGATTCGCCACGATTGTGCACACCGCAAGGCGACAGCCGGCATCTATTGGCGGGCAAATCCGCACACAAAAAGCTGTTTTCGGGCCGCGAGTCAGCATAGTTTGCCGCGCATTTCTTGCGACTATTGGCGCCGTGCCGATCAACTACCGCAAGTTCACGCCCGTGGACCTCGATGCCGCGCACCGGCTCTCGCTCGCCGTGCAATGGCCGCATCGGCGCGAGGACTGGCAATTCGTCCTCGGCCTCGGCGCGGGTTACGTTGCCCTCGACGGCGGCCGGGTCGTCGGCACCATCCTTTACTGGAAATTCGGCCAGCGCCACGCTTCCCTCGGCATGGTGATCGTCGATCCCGCGAGCCAGGGCCGGGGCATCGGCCGCGAGCTGATGTCGCTTGCGCTCCGCGACCTGGAAGGCCGCGCCATCCTGCTGAACGCCACGCCCGCGGGGATGCCGCTGTACGAGCGGCTCGGCTTCGAGGCGGTCGGGAAAATCCAGCAGCACCAGGGCCTCGCCCATGCGGGAACGGTGGTCGCGCCCTCGCGCGGCGAGCGGCTGAGACCCATCGGCCGCAGCGACTCGCGCCGCCTCGCGGCGCTCGCCTCGCGGGCCGCGGGGATG
>JADGRS010000428.1 GCA_017880705.1 Burkholderiales bacterium | reverse complement strand
GAGGAGCCTGCGACGCACCGACGTCGCGTAGAACTCGACGAGAACCTGCGTGCTGACGACGAAGGATCCGTCCTCGAGCGATTCCTCGATGAGGGCCCGGGCTACGCTGCGCTTGGCCGCGTCGTCCGGATCGCGCGAGTAGACGAGGACATTGGTATCGAAGAAGCGCCTCACCGCTTTGCCCTGCGTTCGGCGAGCAAAGCATCATAGAGGGCTTCGCGGCTCTCCTTGCCGGCGCGCTTGCCCGAGACACCGGGATCCGCATCAAGGCACGCCTGGAGCTCGCGATAGCGCGCGAGGCGGTCGTCCTGGCGGCGCGCGTAGGCCTCGATCGCCCGACGGCAGACTTCGTTGACGCTTGTCCCTTCCTTGACGGCGCGCACGCGCGCCGCATGAAGGAGGGCGTCTTCGATGGAGAGGGTGATATTGGCCACGGGATCAGTGTAGCACTGATCCCGTGGCATGACGCTGTGCTAGGCTCCGTCGCGCCATGGAAAAGGCAAACACGATGAACCCTCAGGACACCGCGGCGCAGTGGCTGGCCGAGGAGGACGCAATACTCTCGCGGCACACGCTCGGCACGGGCATCGCGCGGCGCGAGGACGTCGCGGGCATGAGCGGCATCGAGATGCTCGCGGCGATGATCGCCGGCAAGCTTCCCCGCCCGCCCATGAGCGTGACGCTCGACTTCCTGCTGATCCGCATCGAGCCCGGCATCGCCCTCTTCCAGGGCCGGCCGCACCTCAAGCACTACAACCCGCTCGGCTCCGTTCATGGCGGATGGTTCGCGACGGTGCTCGATTCGGCGATGGGCTGCGCCGTCCAATCGACGCTTCCCGCCGGCAAGGGCTACACGACGATGGAGTTCAAGGTGAACCTGGTGCGCGCGCTCACCGAGGCGATTCCGGTCGTGCGCGCCGAGGGGAAGATCGTGCATTCGGGGCGATCTTCGGCTACGGCCGAAGCTCGGCTATTCGGACCTGATGGGAAGCTCTACGCGCACGCATCGACGACTTGCCTCGTGTTCGATCGCCCCGCGGAGTAGGTCTTCTCGACCTGCGGCTGCAAGTATGTAGGTATCGGCACTCTCGCAGAAGCGATCGCGCGCACGCTGCTCAAGCGTCACGGCGCGATTTTCTGCTCGATGCAAAAAAGGGAAAGGCCAAAGCGCTGTCTCTGCCTCGCCGCGCTTCGGGCCATCACACCGATCTCGCCAGCGACACTTTCGAGCGCAAGGCGTGTTTCCTTTCGGACCATTCCACGCAGAGTGTTACTGCCCGGGTGTACATCCGCGTGGTGACGGCGCGAGTTCTTGAGGTGCCGGGAAGAGTTGAGCGACCGCTATCGACCCATTGCTGTCGTTCGCGAATGGGCTTCCTCGGGTCGCTATTGGATGATCGCCGCCTGCACCATATTTCGGAACTGATTGCGCAACATGACTCGATCGTCATCGGCGACCTGCACCATGTAAATCGCGATCAAGTCCTCCTTCGGGTCGATCCAGAAGAGGGTGCCCGCGTTTCCGGACCAGCCGTATTCGCCAACCGAGCCAGCCATGCCTGCCTCGCCCTTCATGGTTCGCACTTGAAATCCGAGGCCGAAGCCAATCCCGGGAGGTAGCCCTGGCGTCTTGCCGACGTGGTCAGCCGTCATGAATTCCACCGTCTTCTTTCCGACAAGTCTCTTGCCGTGAAACTCACCACCGTTGGCGAGCATTAGTGTGAAGCGCAGGTAATCCTCCATGGTGCTCACGAGGCCCCCGCCAGCGGATTCAAACGCGGGTTTCTGGGAAATGTCGAAGCGTGGTGAGGGCGGAATGCCAGGCCGTGGCCATGGCTGCGCCGCCCGGCCGAGCTTTCCGGCCGGAACAAAGAAAGCCGTGTCCACCATACCGAGAGGACGCAGCACTCGCTCTTCGAGGACTTCTCCCAAGGTCTTGTTCTCGATTACTTCGATGACGCGGCCCAGCACATCTGTGGAGATTCCATATTCCCAGCGGTCGCCCGGCGAGAATCGCAGCGGTAACTTCGACACGCGAGCCACGAATTCCTGAGTGTTAACGGCGCGGTCGCCGATCCTCGCCTCGGTGTACGCCGCGTTGACTGCGGACTTGCCCCGCCCCCCGTAGATCAGCCCGGATGTGTGCCGCAAGAGGTCCTGAATTGTCATCTCGCGAGCAGGGTCGATCGACTCGATGGATGGTTTGCCGCCGGCATCGATCTTTTCAATGCCGACCTTCATGCCCGCCATTGCCGGGAGGTACTTCGAGACCGGGTCGGTGATCTGCATCCGGCCTTCCTCGACCAGCATCATCGCCGCAATGCTCACGATGGGCTTGGTCATCGAATAGATCCGAAAGATGGCATCGGGGCGCATCGGATCGCCCGCATCGCGATCCCGATTGCCCATCGTCTTGTACCAGGCGATTTTGCCCTTGCGCGCGACGAGCATTACAGCGCCTGGGACGAGGCCTTCCTTCATGTGCTCGCGCGTCACCTCCTCGACGCGCGCAAGCTGAGTGGAGGAGAGCCCGACCTCCTCGGGGCTCTTCGCCATCGGCAATGGAGGGCTCGCAAACGAATCGGCAGCATGAAAGAAGGCTGCTAGAGTTAGCATGGCCGCTACGTGTGTGTGTGTCATGTGAGCGCTCCTCCCCTCCACATTTATTTTTATTTTGTCCATGCGGCAAAGTCGCGGTCAACGCAAACCTGAAACCGCCGCGTAATTTCACGCCGACGAGCGCTCGCAGTCAATAAGCCGGTGAACGTCCGCTCTTGGCCGATAGCGGACATAAGAAAGGCGGCCAGTTGGCCGCCTTCATTTTTCGTCAGGCCAGGTTCAATCCCAGCTAAGCGCCCCACCCGTCTGATACTCGATCACTCTCGTCTCGAAGAAATTCTTCTCCTTCTTGAGATCGATGAGCTCGCTCATCCACGGGAACGGGTTGCTCGCACCCGGATACAACTGCTCCAACCCAATCTGTTGAGCACGCCGATTCGCAACGAATCGGAGGTACTCCTTGAACATCGGCGCATTGAGTCCGAGCACCCCGCGAG
>JADGRS010000427.1 GCA_017880705.1 Burkholderiales bacterium | reverse complement strand
GGGCTCGACGGCGCCGCCCTCGACCGCGAGCACGCCGCCGAAGTAGGCGATCTTCAGCACGTGGCTCAGGCTTTGGGTCGAGGCCTTGGTCGCGACGACCTTGTGCCGCGTCATCTTCGAGCGCACGAAGAAGATGTCGAGGATCGGCCCCGAGATTCCCGCGGTCAAAGCGAGCGCCGAGCAGATGAAGCCGCACGCGAACGATTGGCCGCGGCGCTCGACGTTGAGGTGCAGCTTCTCGGGCAGCGCCAGCGCCACGAAGGGCGTGAGCCCCATCGCGATCAGCGCGACGGGCTTGCTCACCACGAGCCTCAGGAGCGCGAAGAGCCCGAGCGCCAGGATCGCGCCGATCGCATAGCCGCGGAAGACCCGCCAGTCGATCTCGCGGCGCAGCATGAAGGCGCGCCAGCCGTTGGCGGCGAACTGGCAGATGCCGTGCAGCATCATCGCGGCCGGGAGCGGCAGGAACGCGAGGAGCACGCCCATGAGGATCATCCCGCCCGCCATGCCGAGGATGCCCGAGATGAAGGACGTGACGAGCGAGGCGACTCCGAGCGCCGCGTACACCAGTACCGACGTCACCGGGCCTCCAGTGCGACGAGGACGCGCCGGCGCGTCTCTTCGAGCGCCGCATCGTCTTCGGCGGCGCCGAGCCGCAGCGCGAAGTCGCGCACCCGCTCGTGCCATTGCGCGGTCGAAAGCGCCGCGCGCGAGCCCTGGACCTCGACCGCGGATCGCACGAGCATGGCGGCAGCGTCGCGCTGGGCGATCGCCTTCGGAAGCTGGTCGTCGCAACGCGCGATGGGCGTCGGATAGGCGCGCACGGCCTCGCCCAGCTCGCGCTTGCGCGCCCCGAGCTCGCCCATCAATGCCGTCCACGCTTCCACGACCGACTCGGCCACGCTTCGCCCTCCGCAAAGGCGCATTCTCGGCGCAATCGATCCCGCGGTAAAATGACATTATTCTCGCGATTCATGAGTATTTCGCATGAAGATCGACACCCTCGGCGTGCAGGCCTTCGTCGCCATCGCCGACCACGGCAGTTTCAGCCGCGCGGCCCAGGCCCTGCACATCACGCAGACGGGGCTCACGCGCCGCCTGCAGAACCTCGAGGCCTTCCTCGGCGTGAAGCTGGTCGAGCGCACGACGCGCTCGGTCGCGCTCACCGGGATCGGGCGCGATTTCCTGCCGCAGGGGCGCAGGCTCCTCGCCGACCTCGCGACCGCGCTCGCGGAAATCCGCGAGACCGGCAAGGCGCTTCGCGGCGACCTGACGATCGCCTGCGTGCCGACGGTCGGCATCCACTACCTGCCGCGCATCGTGCGGCAGTACTCGTCGATGCATCCCGAGAATCGCATCCGCATCCTCGACCATCCCTCCCACGACGTGGTGCGCGCGGTGCGCGGCCGCGAGGCCGAGTTCGGCATCAACATCCAGGGGCCCCACGACGCGGAGCTCGTGAGCATTCCGCTGCTGCAGGATCGCTTCGTGCTGGTGTGCCGCGACGATCATCCGCTCGCGGGCCGCAAGCGCGTCGCCTGGAGGCAGCTCGAGGCGCACCCGCTCATCATCGCGGGTCATGAGAGCGGCAATCGCCATCTCCTCGACGCCGCGTTGGCGGGCGAGGCGCTCCGGCTCCAAGCCTTCTACGAAGTCCAGCACAGCTCGACCGCCGTGGGCATGGTGGCCGAGGGAGTCGCGGCCGCGGTGGTGCCCGAGCTCGCCCTGCAGAAAGGCGCGTATCCCCGGCTGCGAGTGGTCGCGCTGGCCAATCCCGTGGTGTCGCGAACCATCGTGCTCCTGTCGCGGCGCAAGGCCTATCTCGCGCCGGCCGCCCAGGCGCTCCACGACCTCATCCGGGCGACGGCCGCGAAGCTCGCGCCACGCTGATCCCCGCCGGTTGATACACTGGCAGCCCGCCGCCGATGAAGGCGTTGGCGGCGATAGAGCGCAGGTACAACGGAGGAGGATGCCATGAAGAAGATTCTCGCTGCATTGCTGGTGCTGTCGGGGCCGTGCGCGTTCGCGCAGCAGGTGCCCATCATCGAGTACGAGTCGGTGCCGAACCCGGTCAAGCTGCCGAAGGACATGCACCTGGGCGAAGTCACCGGCGTGGCCGTGAACTCGAAGGGCAACATCTACGTGTTCTCGCGGGGCAACACGACGGGACCCGCCTATGCCGCCGCCGCCGCGCAATTGCTGGAATTCGCGCCGGACGGCCACTTCCTCCGCGAGATCGGCAAGAACCTCTACGCGTGGTCGTTCGCGCACTCGGTGCGCATCGACAAGGACGACAACATCTGGGCCGTGGACAAGGGCTCGGACATGGTCGTGAAGTTCAACAAGGACGGCCAGGTCGCGATGGTGTTCGGGCGCAAGCAGGAAGCCTCCGACGAGGAGACCGGCCCCGTGAAGCATCCCAAGCCGCCGCTCCCCGCGGAGGACGGGCGCTTCCGCCAGGTGACCGACGTCACCTGGGATCCCGCGGGCAACATCTACATCAGCGACGGCTACATCAATTCGCGCGTCGCCAAGGCCGACAAGAACGGCAACTGGCTGAAGTCCTGGGGCGAGCGCGGCGACAAGCCGGGCGAGTTCAACACGCCGCACAACATCGCCGCCGACGCGCAGGGCAACATCTACGTGGCCGATCGCTTCAATCGCCGCATCCAGGTCTTCGATAGCGACGGCAAGTTCCTGCGCGCCATCACCATCGACGTGCCGTTCGATCCGAGCGCGCGCGCGGCCATCGGCAACAAGCCAGATCCCAATGCGAAGACGGGGACGTTCGCCCCGGGCGCGCCATGGACGCTGTGCATCACGCCGGGTCCGAACCAGGTGCTCTTCACTTCCGACGCGTATCCGGGACGCCTCTACAAGCTGAGCCTCGACGGCAAGGTGCTGGGCGTCCTCGGCGAGTCAGGGAAGCAATCGAAGCAGTTCGGGTGGATCCACGAGATCGCGTGCCCTTCGGAGCACGTCGTCTTCGTCGCCGAGCTTCTCAACTGGCGCGTGCAAAAACTCCTTCTGCGTCCCTGAGACTTCCTTTGAATCCGCAGATAAAC
>JADGRS010000426.1 GCA_017880705.1 Burkholderiales bacterium | reverse complement strand
GCAGCCGGAAAGCAGCCGGTGCAGCCGGGACCGCTCGACGATGCGCCGGGATCTCCTCGAGCCGCATGGCGTAGGGTGCCAAAACCCGATCGCCCGGAAATCATGCGGCCTCGCGATGGTAGTACCTGAGCGTCCCGCCGAGCCGTTCCCGGCACCTGATGGCGCCGACGGCGCGACGGTGGGCGTTGGTCGACTCGATCAGCTCGTTGCCGAGCCCCTGGTGGTTGCGCTCTCGATGGTAGTGCTCGACGTACTCGGCGACGATCTTCCGCAAGTGCGCTTCGCCGAGCGGGATCACCTTGCGGAGGCACTCCTGTTTCGCCGACCGCACGAACCGCTCCGCGAACGCGTTCAGATCCCGGCTTCTCGGCGGCAGCTTCACGGTGCTCATGCCCGCCGCCTTGAGTATTTCGGCAAACCGCGCCGTGAACAGCGGATCGCGGTCGTGAATGAGGTAGCGCGTGTCGCGCAGAAAGCCGTCGAGCGGGTCGGTCAGGCTCCTCGCGACCTGCTCCATCAACGTGCCATACATCTGGTGGGCGATTCCCGCGATGTGCACGCGCCGAGTCTTCAGGTCCATCACGAACAGCACGAAATAGCGAACGAGGCCGACGTTGGTCACGACCTCCACCGTGAAGAAGTCAGTCGCCGCGATGGCGCCCCAGTGGGCTTTCAGGAACGTCGCCCACCGGGTCCGCTTCCCTCGCTCCGGCGCGGGCTCGAGCCCTGCGTCGGCCAAGATGCGCCGGATCGTGTTCCGCCCGAGGTCATGGCCGAGATTCCAGAGCGCCCCACGAATACGCGTGTAGCCCCAGGTCGGGTTCTCTGAGGCCATCGTGGCCACGAGCTCGGCGAGCGGTGCCCGCGTCCGCGGACGCCCCGGGCCCCGGCGCTCGGAGCCGTCGTATGTCGCGGCCACCAGCTTCCGATACCAGCCGAGCAGAGTGTCGGGCGTGACGATCCCCGCGATGCCCTGGAGCCCAGATCGCCCCAGAGCCTTGGCTCGAACGGCCAGCCGTCGGCGCTGGTCATCGGTGAGCCGCAGCCGCCCGCCGTCGAGCTGCTCGCGGAGCACCCGGTTCTCGGCCACGAGGTACTCGATCACGTGCTGCTGGCCACGGTGAATCCAGCCGGCGACCGCGAGCACGCAGAAGCGAAACAGAACGGCATTCATCTTCTGGCCGATCCTACCTGCTGATGGCCGCTGGCGAACCCATGCGAAACCCCGCAAATCCGGCCCGAATGCGCGCGCTCGAGTTTCGGCACCCTACGGGGATTCTCGCTATATTGTGGTGCAAGGACTGGCCAAGGGGGACAAGATCGACGCCATCGTGCGCGACGCCAGCGAGCTCGGAGCGACCCGTTTCGTCGTCACCCAAACGGCCCGATCGACCGTTCGCATAGCTCCAAGCGATGCGGCCACGCGCCGCGAGCGTTGGCGCCGCATTGCCGTCGAAGCCGCCCGTCAATCGGGTCGGGGTGACGCACCCGAAATTCTCGGACCGCTCTCGTGGGACCAAGCTCTCGCCGCCTCTGCCTCGCGACCGGCGCTGCGCATTTGCCTATGGGAGCGAGCGACGGCGCCGCTCGGCCCGCTGCTTGCTGCGGCGCCGCTGGGGGCCGACGTTGCCGTCATCGTCGGTCCTGAAGGGGGCCTCGAGGACGATGAAGTTGCTCGCGCCGTCGCTTCCGGGGTCGTGGTCGCATCGCTCGGTCCGGTGGTGCTGCGCACCGAAACGGTCGCCGCGGCGGTGCTCGGCGCACTGCTGGTGGTCGAACAAACGCGCGGTGGCGCCCAGACGGCAACCGGCGAATCGGCGCCGGGCGCGGGCGCGGGCGCGGGCGCGGCGCCGAAGGGGCGCACGTGAGCGAGCCTTCCATGCCAACTTGGCGCCGGTTCGCACGATTTTGCATTGCGGCCAAACCCGCGGTCGCCTTCGTCGCCCTCCTTTGCCTGCTCGACGCAGCCCTCAACATTCGCTACCCGGCCGGCGAGGCGAAGTTTTGGTACCTGTTGCCGTCGGTCGACGCGATCTGCTTGCTCGCGGTGTACGTGCTCCTCGGCCTTCGCGCGAAGCGCATGCCTGCCGTCGCTCACGGCGTGCTCGTCGCGCTCTTCGTTTTCGTTCGCCTGCTGCGGCTAGCGGATGGCATCGAGTACAGCAATTTCCTGCGCACGTTCAACCTGTACATCGATCTACCGCTGTTGCCGGAGCTCGTTCGGTTTCTCTACGCGACCCAGTCTCACATCGCCTTCACCTTCATCGTCCTAGGCGTGGCCGTCGGTCTCGTGGCCTTCGCATGGGTTGCGCACCGTGTGCTCTCTCTCATCGAGCGGCTGTCGGCGTTGCCCGTCAACCGCCGTGTCTTCGCCGGCGTGACCGCGGCGTTTCTGCTGGCTTCGCTCCTTCGCTTCGATCGCACCTATCCGGAGAGGTACACGGGCGCCTTCGCCGCCAGCGTCTTGCGGCGCCTCGCCGATGAGGCCGCGTTTTTCGTCAGCATCTACGGTCACAAGACCGAGCGAAGGGCGCGCATCGAGTCGGTTGAGCGTGATCTCGCTCGCACGCCGTCGAACCTCGCCAAGCTTGGAAAGCGCAACGTGTTGCTCTTCCTCGTCGAGTCGTACGGCAGGGTGGTGTTCGATCGCCCCACGCTGGCCGAGCACATGTTGCCGCTCTACGCCAAGCTCGAAAGCGATCTCGGCGCTTCTGGCTATGCGATTGCGTCGCGCTTTCTGGCGTCGTCCACCTACGGCGGAGGGTCATGGCTGGCGCACGCCACCATCGCCACCGGGATCCGCATCGACGACCAATGGCAATACGAGCTCGCCCGCGCGACCCAACCACGCACCCTCGAGTCGTTCCTTCATGCTGCCGGACACGACACCGTGCTGGTCCAACCCGGAACCACACGCGAGGCGTCGGGCCCCGACATCCACCAATTCGACCGCAGCTTTTTCGGCTGGTCGATGGGCTACAAGGGTCCCTCGTTTGGCTGGGCGCCGATGCCCGATCAGTACGTGCTCGAATTCGTAGGTCGCCGCGTGGTCGCGCCGGCCGCGGGCC
>JADGRS010000425.1 GCA_017880705.1 Burkholderiales bacterium | reverse complement strand
CGTTGCCCGCGGGGCTCGACTTGGCGGCCTGCTCGACGGATTCGGTCACCGCCTGCTGGAACGCGGTCATGCGCTCCTCGGCCAGCTTGGAGAGCTCCGACTGCGTCTCGGAGGCGACTTCGTAGACGCTGCGCGAGTAGTTCATCAGCCACTCGACGGCATTCTCGGCGCTGCGGGTGCGCACATCGAGGAGCTGCTGGACATCCTTGGCGCCGGTCGCGGCCCTGGCCGTGGCGCTCGCCTGCTCGATCGTGCCTTTCGCGTACTGCAGCTGCAGCGAGATGACGCGCTCGGCGTTATCCACGGAGATGCGGGTCAAGCGGGCGGCGGTATCGAAGCCGGTGCGGCTCATCTCGGAAAACGGGTTCACATCGACGTTCATGCTGAATCTCCTCGAAACGGTGGGGACCTTCGCGGCCCGGCCGGCGCTGCCTCTGGACAAGGGCTAAATTGTGCGCCGCAACAATTTCATTCTAGGAAGCGCATGCCGCCCTGTCAAGGAAATTTTGGTGCATTGCACCAGAAGGCGCCGGACGCACTGCCGCAAAATCTCAAAATGTAATAAAATGAAGTACTTGAGCCGACCCGATGCACCCGCCCCCCAAGGCGTGCACAAACCCGAATTGATGTAGCGCAGCATCCCGACAGGAATTGCCCATGGCCTCGCCCCGCATCATCAAGAAGTATCCCAACCGGCGCCTCTACGACACCGAGACCTCGACCTACATCACGCTCGCCGAGGTGAAGGAGCTGGTGCTCGGATACAAGGACTTCCAGGTGCAGGACGCGAAGAGCGGAGAAGACCTCACGCGCTCGATCCTGCTGCAGATCATCCTCGAGGAGGAGTCCGGCGGCGTGCCGATGTTCTCCTCGTCGATGCTCGCCAACATCATTCGCTACTACGGCCACGCCATGCAGGGGATGATGGGCTCGTACCTCGAGCGCTCGATCTCCGCTTTCCACGAGGCGCAGAAGCGCTTCCAGGAGCAGGCGCAGACGCTCTACGGCGAGATGCCGAAGGTTCCCGCGGAAGCGTGGACGCAGTTCGCCGCGCCGGGGCAGCCGATTCCCAACGTGATGGGAGGCTATCTCGAGAAGGGCGCGAAGGCCGTGATCGACATGCAGGAGGAGTTGCGCACCCAGGCGCTCAAGCTCTTCTCCGGCTTCCCCTATCCCACCGTCCCCGCCGAGGAAGCGCCGCCGCGCGCGAAGGCCGCGAAGGCGAGCGCGAAGAAGCCCCGCGCGCGCAAGTGAATCGGATCGCGGATCGAGAACCGCGCGCGAAGCGCATGAAGCCGATGCCCGCGCCCAGGGTCGGCTTCGTCTCCCTCGGTTGCCCCAAGGCGCTGGTCGACAGCGAGATGATCCTCACGCAGCTGCGCGCCGAGGGCTACGACATTTCTCCCAGCTACGAGGGCTCCGACCTCGTCGTCGTGAACACGTGCGGCTTCATCGATGCCGCGGTGCGCGAATCGCTGGATGCCATCGGCGAGGCTCTCGCGGAGAACGGCAAGGTGATCGTCACGGGCTGCCTCGGTGCCAAGGGCGATGTCGTCCGCAACGCCCACCCGAGCGTGCTCGCGGTCACCGGCCCGCACGCGACGCGGGAAGTGATGAGCGCCGTGCACGCTCACCTGCCCCGGCCCCACGATCCGTTCACCGACCTGGTGCCGCCGCAGGGAATCCGCCTCACGCCGAGCCACTACGCGTATCTCAAGATTTCCGAAGGCTGCAACCACCGGTGCACGTTCTGCATCATTCCGTCGATGCGCGGCGACCTCGTGAGCCGGCCCATCGGCGACGTGATGCAGGAAGCCGAGAACCTCGTGAAGGCCGGCGTGAAAGAGCTCCTCGTGATCTCGCAGGACACGAGCGCCTACGGCGTCGATGTGAAGTACCGCACCGGATTCTGGGGCGGACGGCCGGTCAAGACGCGCATGACGGAGCTCTGCCGGGCGTTGGGAGAGCTCGGCGTGTGGGTGCGGCTGCACTACGTCTACCCGTATCCCCACGTGGACGAAGTGATCCCCCTCATGGCGGATGGCAGGATCCTTCCGTATCTCGACGTGCCGTTCCAGCACGCGAGCCCGAGGATCCTCAAGCTGATGAAGCGACCGGCGTCGAGCGAGAGGAACCTCGAGCGCATCCGCGCCTGGCGCGAGGCGTGTCCCGGCATCACCGTGCGTTCGACATTCATCGCCGGATTCCCGGGCGAGACCGAGGCCGAGTTCGAGGAGCTGCTGGAGTTCCTGCGCGAAGCCGAGCTCGATCGCGTCGGGTGCTTCGCCTATTCGCCCGTCGAAGGCGCGAAGGCGAACGACCTTCCCGACCCGATCGCCGAGGACGTGAAGGAGGAGCGCCGCCGCCGCTTCATGGAGACGCAGGCCGCGATCAGCCGCGAGAAGCTCGCGCGCAAGGTCGGGAGCACGATCGAGGTGCTGGTCGACGAGGCGAAGGGCGCGCACGCGATCGGCCGCAGCGCCGCCGACGCGCCCGAGATCGACGGCGTGGTCCACGTGCGGGCCGCGAAGGGCGCGAAGCCCGGCGATCTGTTGCGCGTGAAGATCTCCGCCGCCGACGAGCACGACTTGCACGGCGCCGTGTCGAAGCTATAATTCGCCGCGAGGCCATGGGCCTCGTCCGTGATCGCGAAACCCCCGCCACGTTCCTTATGCCACCTCGAGTCCGTGCGGCCCTGATCCACCTCGCGCTGAGCGCCACCATCGCGGCGCTGGTCTTCCTGCCGCTCTATTTCTTCTGGTATCCCGACGTTCTCTTCGAATCGGCGGGCGGGCGCGACCTGTTCCAGCTGATCGTCAGCGTCGATGTCACCATCGGCCCCCTCATCACGTTGATCATCTTCGTTCCGCGCAAGTGGGGCCTGATGTTCGACCTCGTCGTGATCGCGATCCTGCAGACCGCGGCGCTGAGCTACGGCGTGTGGGTGCTGTTCGAATCGAGGCCGGTCTACGTCGCGTACGTCGTCGACCGCTTCGAGCTGGTGCGTGCCAGCGGCTTTCCCGACGGGGAGCTCGAGAAGGCGCACGCGGCCGGCTATGACCGCCTCT